>DATEJO010000273.1:0-25257 GCA_035277905.1 Candidatus Sulfotelmatobacter sp. | reverse complement strand
GCTTCGAAGAAGCTCCGAATTCTATAGCGTTCCCATCCGGCGATTTCCTCGAGAATCGGCGCCAGCACGGCAAGGGCGCTGCTGCTCAACACGGTGCGTTTCGCGATCTGCGACACGTTCCGGGATTCGGAGACCGCAATGGTCAGTCCGTCACGGGAATTGATGTGCAACATTACGTGGATATCGGAACTCCCGTCACCGGTGTACACGACGTGATCCGGCCCAGCAACTCGCTCAACGAGCAACTTGTCGAGGACGGCGACTTTTCCGTATCCGGCCGTAGCGCGAACAATCGTGTCGATCTCGCCGGAAGATTTGTACCGGAATTCCGTGCCGTAAATGTGATCTGCGGGGACAATGTCTTGCAGCGCAGACCGCACAATCTCGACTGGAGCTGCCGAGAGCACATAAAAATCAAACTGATGTCCGTCGATTCCTGTATCCAGCAATTGATACAGCAGCTTGATGTCGCTTTTCAGGCGAATTCGTTTTCCGACCTCGTGCAGATGTTCTTTGCGAACTTTCGCCTGAAACTCCGGATCATGGAGCAGCAAGTAGGCGAGTTCGGCTCCCTGCTGCACGAGATTGATCTTTGCCATGCCCTTGGCTTTGCGTTCGAATTCCTCTGTCGAAATGCCGACCAGTTCGGCGAGTACATAACCGGAATCGTTGAACGTTAAGGTCTGGTCGAAATCGCTGGCAAAAATGTAGCGCTTCAGGAGATTGTCTGCCATAAGCTATTGGATTCTTTCCGTAGACCGATGGCTTATAAAAAGAAGTGATTGCGATTATATGCTCGCGAGGGAGTTCGTCTTATCCAATCGAATTTGCTTACCCTATGGAGAATGCTCGTGGAAGACACAGAACGTTATATCGTGATCACGGGCGGACCGGGGTCCGGCAAGACCACGCTGATCGATGCACTGGAAACGTGCGGATATGCTCGTTCGGTCGAAGCGGGTCGCGGTGTGATTCAGGATCAGGTCGCGATCGGAGGAAATGCTGTGCCCTGGCAAGATCCGACCAGCTTTGCAGAACTGATGCTCTGCTGGGAGATGCGCTCGTATCAGATTGCGCAGCGGACTTCAGGAGTTGTGTTCTTTGATCGTGGAATTCCCGACATTGCTGGATATTTGCGAGTGGTGAATCTTCCTGTGCCTTCCCACGTTCGCAGGGCAGCTGAGATTTTTCGCTACAACCGGAAAGTGTTCATCGCCCCACCCTGGCGCGAAATCTTTTCGCAAGACCTCGAGCGCAAGCAGGACTTCGACGAAGCCGTCCGGACCTACGATGCAATGGCTCTCACTTATACGGATCTCGGATATGCATTGATCGAACTGCCCCGAGTGCCGGTCGAAGAGCGGGTCAAGGTCGTGCTAAAGATGGCTGCGCGTGATTCCCCGATCAAGTAATTCCTTCATGTTCCTTCGTGTGCTTTGTGGCCAATTCGGTTGTCTGACTTTACTAAAACCACGAAGCGCGTCCACAATAGAAGGTTCGACCGCAAACTGGAAATCAGAAGGAGCGTCATGGCCGTTGCAACTGGTGAACTTATTCGCGCAATGAATTATGTGGATGACATAAACGCAACCCTGCGCCGTATCAGCATCTACATTCCAAGCATGAACGCCGACGAACGTAAGCGCCTGGCCGAGTCGCTGCGCGGCGCCGCAACCGCCGTGAACCATGCGATTGCCGAACTGGAAAAGGCGGAAAAATAGGTGGCGCAGGTTCAAACGATTGCGGTGATCGGCGCCGGAATCATGGGACGCGGCATCGCCCACGCCGCGGCGCTGGGCGGCTATCGAACCATCCTCGAAGACTTGCTTCCGGGAGCGTTGCGTAAGGCCGAGACCGAAATCCGCGCGAATCTCGACAAAGCCGTCGAACTCGGGAAGGTCACGTCTTCCGATGCCGATTCTGCTTTCCGCCGCCTGGAGTACGCAGGGTCGGTCGAAGAAGCTGCCCGCGAGGCTGACCTCGTCATCGAAGCGGTTCCCGAGGAGATGGAATCGAAGATCGAAATTTTCACTCTTCTCGACAAAATCTGCCGTCCCTCAACCATTCTCGCCTCCAACACCTCTTCGCTGAGTGTCACGGAAATAGCCAGCGTGACCTATCGCGCCAAGAAGTGCGTCGGGATGCACTTCTTCAACCCCGTGCACAAAATGAAACTGCTTGAGATCGTTCGCGCGCTCGAGACTGATGACGAGACTCTCGCGACCGCGGTGGATGTCGGAAGGCGCATGGGCAAAGAAGTGGTCGTCATCCGCGAATCGCCAGGCTTCATCACAAGCCGGATCAACGCCATGATCGGCAACGAAGCCTTCTATATGCTTCAGGAGGGGATTGCCTCAGCCACTGACATCGACAAAGCGCTCAAACTGGGGCTGAACCATCCCATGGGGCCGTTCGAACTGGTCGACCTCGTCGGCCTCGACACGCGCCTCAGCATTTTGGAGTATCTGCACAAATCGCTGGGTGAAAAATATCGTCCGGCTCCGCTTCTGGTTCAGTACGTCAAATCCGGGCGCTTGGGACGAAAGTCGGGGCGCGGAGTGTACGAATATCCGGAGCAGCAAGGAAAGGCGTAACACGAGATCGGGGCTGGCTTACGGTTGGAAGAAGCGCCTATAGCCTTGCCTCTCTCGCAATTTCCGTGGGCTAGCCTGTTTATCGATTTCTAAAAGTGGAGATCGAAGGATCGCTTGTAACTCATCTACTGCTTCTCGATCGGACGACGCCGGGCGTGGCGGACGTGAAGAATCCGGACGACATTAGCATCGATGGTGAACAGAATTCGGTAAACATGAGGCTTGCTGCCGTACAGCAGTTGCCGTACTTCAAAAGGGAAGTGCTCGTTCTCTGGAGCACGTGGGCAGCGCTCCGGAATTGTACTCAGTGATTCGATGGCTTCCTCCATTGCAAGAAACCAGCGGAGACCGGTTTCTCCTGCGTGTTGTGAGAGAAGCCAATCCAGAATTGACGATGCGTCCTCTTCGGCCTGCGCCGACATTTCAACGCGAAAAGCCATGCTTGCGGCGCGTCTCTGACAGGAACTCGGATGCGGGACGGGTCCTTCCAGCGATTACGTCTTCATGGCCTCGACGGATACCCTCGACTGCGTCCTTGGAATCTTGAAGCTCCCATTCGAGGTAAGCAGCCAACGCCTCATCAAGAGCCGAGGCAGGGTCTTTGCCATGCCGTTGCGCATACTCTTCAAGCTGCGCCCGGCGTTCCGGCTTGAGAGGGATCATGTCCATAGAGCCTATTCTAACGCATCGGGCATTTGCTTAGCGTAGGCCGAAATTCATCCCCACCAACTTTGCCACCTGCTCTGCATCAACCCCCTTGCTCGCCACCAGCACGTGAAAGCTTTCTCCCATGCCAGCGGGAGTGACGAGATGTTTCAGCTGCAGTGCGACCTTCGCCCTCTCCTGCGGTAAATGAGCATCTTCGAACGCATCGGCAAATTGATTCGCTTCCCCGATCCCCATCAGGAACTGCGATTGCGTAATCAGTTTCTGCGCATGCACGCCACATTGCTCTGCCGTGGCCGCGAGCGCCGAGAAATTGACATCCGCCGTGATGTCCTGTTCCCCGGGAGCCTCATACGGATTCCCGCTCACGGAATGCTGACGAATCGCCTTGAGAGTTCCGCGATGACGTCCGGCCAGTTGCTCCTCGCGCGTATAGCCGTAATCGACGGTGATCATGAATCCGCGGTCGATTGCGGCAGCAGCCAATCGCATCGCGGCTTGTGACTGGAGCGGAACCTCGATTCGTTCTCCAGTTTCCGGATGCACGGAGTAGCGATCCAAAAATTCTAATTCCCCCTCAGACATCTCCTCCCAAATCTCGGCAAATCGCCCGTTCTGTGCCGCGATTCGCAATGAGCCCTGCGAACTTACGATTTCGACTGGCAAGGCGTCGAAGAACTCGTTGGCGAATACGATAACCGGCACTCCCGAATTCTCCTCCAGTTTCGCGAACGCCGCCTTGCCCGACACGAAATGCCGGTCCAGTGTTTGGCTAATCTTCTCGCGCAAAGCAGGCGATTGTTCCGCCAGCAGATATCGCAGGGCACTAAAGAATTCTGGAAACTTTTTGGCCGACCAGTCCAGCACATCCTGCGCAAAAAGCCCTCGCCCAGGACCGAGTTCCTTCACCGCAATCCGTTCGGGTGAACCCATTGTTCGCCACATCTCGTCGAACTGCCGAGCCAGCAGCCGTCCGAAAACCGCATGAACATCGCTCGATGTAAAGAAGTCTCCCGCTTTGCCGAATTGCGCCGCATTGCGCGAATAGTAACCGTGTTCCGGGTGATACAGACACAGCTCCATGTACCGCGAGAAACGAATCGGCCCCTGCTCGCGAATCTCTTGCTCGATAATCTTTCGGAGTTCGCTCACAAGCCTTTCTTCTGGCGGTCGGCGCGATCCTGCGGTGTGCGGATAAACATCTCCACGAAGTAATCGTGCAGCGCGTCATAGAGTTGGCGCTGGAAGCTCCATTCGAATTGCGGATCGTCGAGATCCCGCGGATGAAGCTCGAAATAGTAGGTGTGCACCGGAATGCTTTCGTCCTTGAACTTGATGATGACCTCAACCCCGTCGCCTTTCGCACGTGCCGAAAAATTCAACAGGGGATGATCGTAGAGGCGGAGTTGAGCCAGGACGCGATCCAAGCGGCCATTCTGTGCCATTCGTGGATTTTAGCGGAAGAGAATCGCGTTCTCCACGGACTCGCCAATCAAAGCTCCTGACGGCGCGCAAATGTGTTTTCCACAAAATCATGCCCCCACGCCTCCGGGGAGGAGCGTGGGGGCACCCGGGTAACGTTCAGGCGAGGGGTCTCAATCCCGCCTAACCATCTGATCAGAAATACGCAGCCGGACTCTCAGAAGTTCCCGCTGGCATGTAGAAACTTAGACCCCGCGAATTCGAAAAAGGTTAGCCGAGGGTGAGGAGAATTTAAGAATGCCGCGCGGCACACAAATATATGTAAAGTTTTGAATCGACCAAACGGACAGAGCGCGGATTCCGCGAGTCGTTGACTCACGAAGAATTCCCGACCAGGCTCTAATTTTCTATTGATTTTGCTGTTTCGGGCGCTCGTACGGTTTTTGCAAGTATCGCCGCGCCTCTTCCAGCGCGCCGAACGTATTATCGTTGGTCTGGAGCGCCTGGCGGTATTCGTTGACCGCGCGTTCGCGCTGCCCGGTGATGTCAAAAATCTTTCCGAGCTGAATGCGGCTCCAAACCTCGGTCCAGCGCGGATCGCCATCGCCGTCGATCGATTCCCGATAGGCATTCGCCGAGGACTGATAATTTCGCTGCAGGAAGAAGACTTCGGCGATGCGGTAGTGAGCGAGCGAGCTGTTTTTGTTGAGATCGAGGGCCTTGTTAAATTCCGTGAGCGCGCCAGAAAGGTCGCCCTGCTGCTGCAAGGCTTGTCCTCGCAGGATGGAAGCCCGCAGCTTCACATCGCTCGAATTGGTCAGGACATGATGGTCAGGATCAATCGAAATCTTCCGCGGCCGGCCGAATGTCTCAATCGAAAACGGCGAGTTGGTTCCCACAACTTCGACGTTCTTGTTTTCTGTTTTTCCGTCGGTATCTACTCGCAAATCCACGGGCATGCGGAACAGATCGAGGTCCTGTGAAACTTCTCCAGTGACGCGGAATCCTGGTACTTTGTCTGCCGATTTCGGGTCGGCGGCCGCGCCTCCCAGTCGATACACGGTATATTTCAGCTTGAATTCCGGCGCGCCGGTGGAATCCAGCCATTGCGAGAAGAACCATGTCAGCTGGCTGCCGTAATATTTTTCGGCAATCGCGCGGAAATCGTCGGTCGTGGCCGACTTCCCAGCATAGGTCGAGGCGAACTCGCGCATGGTCTTGTTGTATTTGTCTTCCCCCAGCACCCAGCGCAGCATGTGCAGGATCATCGCGCCCTTGTCGGTCGCCAGAGATTGAAATTCGGTTGAGAAAATGTCGAGTTGGGCGACGCTCGAAAGGGGCACGGTATCGTACGCGAGAGCCCCGACCGACATGTCCTTCACCGCTTCTTCAAGTCCCGCGGCCCCCGCTGCATTTTCTACGTACATTGCTTCCGAATAGCGCGAGAAACCGTCGCTGATCCACCAATCACTCTTGGTGGCCGGGCTAACCGAGACGCCCCACCACTGGTGTGCAATGCCGTCGGCCAGCAGGCGGTAATTCGTCTTCTCGGTGATGGATGGACCCGCCAGGCCGACAATCTGCGGAGCCCAGGCATAGGGCAGCGTATCGCCCGGGAGTTCGACCACGTTCAGTTTCTGAGATTGCGGCAGCCCGTAAAGGGTGATGAAGTACGTGAACTCCTGAACCGCCGTGTTTGTGTAAGCCGGCGCGAGGCTCTGATGCGTCGGCTTGAAGAAGACATGCAGATCCATTCCGGCGTCATCGCTTTTGTATTCCTGGAAAATGCCCGCAATGATCGTTCCTGGGAAGCTCGGCTTGTCCGAAACAAATGTGTAGGTCTTGGTCGGCAGCGGGCTGGCGTTGGCTTTTTTCGACGCCGGATTGTCCGTCACGGTTTCCTTGCCGCTGCCGATGACGGCCATATGCGCTGGCAAAGTAATGCTGATCGTTGATGTAAAGCGGTTAAGTCCGAAGCCGCTGACGGGGAACCAGCGCCCGGCATAGAGGAGATAGCTCGTATCGTCGCCGATATAAGCCAGACTCAGCCCCGGAACCGGGCTGTTGTCGGCGTTTTGCAGTTGGCCCTCGTATTCAAAGGTCAAGGTCATCGAGGCGTCCTTCGCTAATCCTGACGGGAGTGGCACCCGGACGGTCGAATCCTGCGTAACCCGCTCCGCGGACAGTTGCTGACCCTTTTCGTCCACAACCTTGGTGACCCGAAGGTCGTTGTGCAGTTCGAAGATAGCGACGCTCAAATCCTGCAAAGCCGTGAACTTAACCTTGGCGGTAGCCGCGATCTGGTGGAGGTGTGGGTCCAGAACCGCGTTAATCTGATAGTCATCGACCCGCAGATGGGCTTTTTCCTGTGCCGCCCAGGAAGGCATCGCGAACAAGGCAAGCAGGGACAGGGTCAGGGACGTAGTGAGGACGCCGAGCCAGCGTCGCCGGTCAATCAACATTCAGGAGAATCTCCAGGGAATGATAACCCATTTTCTATGATGAAGATTCTGACGCAAAAGATGCTGGGAGCACAAGGACGGTCTCCATTAGCCTCTCATTCTGAGGGGCTTTGGCGCAAGGACTTCAGCTTCAGAATAATCTCGGCGGCGCGGTCGGCGGGATGCTCGCCCATACCCACCCCGAATTCTTGTCCCCGGAGACGAGTTTTTACCCGTGCCAGGCCCTCTAACATGCGCTTGCGGACGGGGCCATCCATCAGGATCTCCTTCAGCCGAGCCGTAACATTCGCTGCAGTGAAATCCTGCTGAACCAGTTCCGGCACGACTTCTTCTTCCGCAATCAGGTTCACCATGGCAAACCTTGGAACCTTGACCCGCGGCTTCCCCAACAAATAGGTCAGCGGCGAGACGCGGTAGACCATCACGAACGGTGTATTCATCATGGCCGCTTCGACCGTTGCCGTGCCGCTGGCTACGATTCCGGCACGCGAGTGAAAGAGCGCGGGCAGCGCTTCGGGAACAAGAGTGATTTTGCGATTCCCGATCTGGTTTGAGACAAAGCTTCGATCGAGGGTCGGGGCTATCGGCAGTAAGAATTCGTACCCTTTGCCAAGCAGCGCCGCCGACTCCAAAATCGTCGGCAGATTCATACGGACTTCTTTGACGCGGCTGCCGGGCATAAGGGTGATCCATTGCTTCGAAGGGTCCAGACGAAACTGCTTCGCGTACTCGGCACGTTCGATCGTCGGGAAAGGCAGTTCGGCCAGCGGATGTCCCACAAACGTCGCATCGACGCCTCGATCCCGATAGAACTTTTCTTCGAAGGGGAAGATCACCAGCGCTTTATCGATGTAGTTCCGGATCAGCCGCACCCGTCCCTGGCGCCATGCCCAGAACTGCGGAGCCACGTAGTACACCGTCGGAACACCACGCCGCTTCATCTGGCGAGCTACACGCCAGTTAAAGGCCGGGGAATCGATCACAATCGCGAGATCCGGCTTCCGCCGGTCGGCTTCGCGGATGAGATGTTTATAGAGCCCAAGAATCTTCGGGAGATGACTGAGAATCTCGGTGATACCGACAACGGCCAGATCTTTGGCATCGACGACCGTTTCGCATCCTGCCGCACGCATGCGATCGCCACCGACTCCGAAGAAGGAAAGATCTTGTGCGGAGTCAACTCCCGGCTGCCCTCCCTGCGCGAGGCTGGCATAGCGAAGCTCTGTCGGTGTTTGCCCAGCCGCGCGCCGGAGCGCCTCAATCAGCTGCGCCCCATACATTTCCCCCGAAGCTTCGCCGGCTGAGATCAGGATGAGCACAGAGCATTGTAAGCGAGAGGTCGGAGAGGTGCTGTGCTCAGACGGCTCTGCTAATCGTCAGCACTGACCGTTGAAGTTGACTGGGTTTCCTGCGAACCCGTGGCCGGAATTTCCTGATCTTTGTACTGCAGTTGATACAGCTTGTAATAGATCCCGCGGTTGGCGAGCAGTTCCTGATGCGTGCCCATCTCGCGCACCTGGCCCTTGTGCATGACAATGATCTTGTCCGCACGCTGAATCGTCGAGAGCCGGTGGGCAATGATCAGCGACGTGCGCCCTTCCACCATCCGGGCCAGCGCCTCGCGTACGCGGAATTCTGTTTCGGTATCGACACTCGAAGTCGCCTCGTCGAGGATCAAGATCTTCGGCTCATGCGCCAGCGCCCGCGCGAACGAGATCAACTGCTTCTGTCCGGTGGACAGAGTCGACCCGCGCTCGCGGACCTCCTCGTCGAATCCTTTCGGCAAAGCCTGGATGAAGTCTGCAAGGTTGACGTCCTGCGCCGCGCGCTCGATGTGCTCGTCCTGAATGCGCTCGGTGCCGAGACGAATATTGCCGCCAATCGTCCCGGTGAAGAGGAATGGATCCTGCAACACCACGCCAAAACGCGAGCGGAGATCATTAAGGTCCATTTCCTTGACATCGACGCCGTCAATCCGGACGGCGCCTTTTTGCACGTCATAAAAGCGCATCAGCAGGGAAATCAGTGTGGTTTTGCCCGCGCCTGTATGGCCGACGACTGCGACCGTTTCCCCTGGCTCAATCGCGAAACTGACGTCGCGCAACACCCAGTCGGGTGCGCCCGCATGCTCTTTGCCATTGCTGGCGGCCTTGTCTTCGACCTCTACTTCCACATCACGATATGCGAACCACACATGGTCGAATTCGATGCGGCCTGGCCCTTCTGGCTTCTTGGTTATCGTAGGAGAAACAACGTCGACCGGTGTATCCACCAGCTTGAAAATGCGTTCGCTTGCTGCCATCGCCGACTGGAGGATGTTGTACTTTTCGCTGAAGTCCATAATTGGCCGGAAAAAGCGTTGCGCATAAAAAGTGAACGCGATCAGCACGCCAAGAGATGCGGGAGCCGCCACGGTATGGAACGAGACGGCGTGCAGCGAAAAGAGGGCATCGCGATGGAACTCGACCGAAATGCTTTTCGAAACGATGCCGCGAATGATGTCCTGCCCGCCGTACCAGATCACGCAGGCAATTGCGATCGCAGAAAAGAAATCGACCACCGGATAGTAAACGGCATATGCCAGGATTGCGTCCTTGTACGCGTCCATGTGGCTGCGGTTGATTTCCGAAAACCGCTTGTAGGCCCTGCGCTCCCGGTTGAAAAGCTGCAGTACTACCATGCCGCTGACGTGCTCCTGCAAGTACGAGTTAATGCGGGCAATAGCGACCCTGATTCTTCGATACGAATCCCTCACTTTGTCGCGAAAAATCTTGGTGGCGATCCCAATGAACGGCAGCACGGCGAACGTGATCAACGCGAGCTTCCAGTTCATGCACAGCATGATTCCGATAATGCCGATCAGCACGAAGAAGTCTTCAAAGATCGAAACCACTCCCGAGGTGAACATCTCGTTCAATGCATCCACGTCTGTAGTGACGCGAGTGACGAGGCGTCCAACAGGATTCTTGTCGTAAAACGCGACGTGCATGCGCTGCAGATGGCGGAAAATCTGGCTGCGGAGATCAAACATTACCTTCTGCCCGATCCACTGCATAAAATACGTCTGCAGAAACTCGAGCACAAACGTGATCAGCAGCATCGCAAAGTAAATTCCTGAAATCTGCGCGATGCCGTGCATGGAATCCGGGCTCAGCCAGTTCCACAGCCCGGAGGCTGCATTTTGTACCGGAGCCAGATAGCGGTCGACTGCGACTTTGATCAGGTAAGGGCCGAGGATGTCGGAGAACGACTTCAGAATGATCGAGACCAGCGCAATCACGAGCGGCCAGCGGTACGGACGCAGGTAGGTCAGCAGCCGCCGCATCAGCCGGCTGTCATATGCTTTGCCTAATATTTCCTCTTCCTGAGCCATCGATTCTCGGTCGCAAATCCCGGCGGTAAGAGCGTTGGGAGCACCCTTTCACAAGGTTACCTCAAATAGATGGCAGAACCGGCGATCCGGATGGAAAAGCTTTGGGATGGGATAATGGGCTAAGTGAGCCTCGGTATTTACATTTCCGTCCCGTTTTGCCGCACGAAATGCAGCTACTGCAATTTCGCTTCGGATGTGTTTTCGCGCGCGGTCTTCGAGCGTTACGTCGATCGCGTGTGCCTCGACATCGGCAACGCGCAGGCGACGGCAGAGGAAATGGGCGGACGGATCGAAAGGGAAGTGGACTCCATTTATCTCGGTGGCGGCACGCCGACAGTTCTCGATCCGGATCAATTGCAGCGGATGTTTGAAGCCGTGCGCTCACAGTTCTGTGTCAGCAAGGATGCCGAGGTTACGGTCGAATGCGCACCAGGCACGCTCAACCCGGCCGTACTGGAGACGCTGCTTCGCTGCGGAGTGAATCGGTTCAGCCTTGGCGTACAGTCGTTCATCGATCAGGAGGCGGCCGCAGTCGGACGATTGCATAAACGTGACACGGTTCTTGACGACATATCACGCCTCCGTGCGGCTGGAATTACGAACATCAACATCGACTTGATTGCGGGTCTTCCGCATCAGACGGCTGAGAGTTGGCAAGAATCCCTGAGCCAAACGATTGCGACCGGCGCGCCGCACGTCAGCGTCTACATGCTCGAAGTCGATGAAGATTCGCGCCTGGGCCGGGAACTCATTGCCGGCGGAACGCGCTATCATGCGCATTTCGTCCCAGACGAAGATGCCACCGCCGATTTTTATCTTGCCGCCTGCGAGACTCTGGAACGCGCCGGAGTCGCGCAGTACGAGATCTCCAACTTCGCGCGCGCTGGACTCGAGTCTCGCCACAATCTCAAGTACTGGACCCGCCAGCCTTATCTCGGATTCGGCGTAGACGCGCATTCGATGCTGTACTCGGCGCAAGAACTCGACGCGATCCGCTTCGCAACCGCCGACTCTCTGGAGAAATACGTCGCGGGCTCGCTGCTGCAGAAGACCGAAATCTCCCGTACCGCTGCTCTGGAAGAGTCTTTCTTCCTCGGCTTGCGCCTGAATCGCGGCGTGAACCTCCGCACACTTGAAGATACGTTCGGCGCACCGATCGTCGCCAACTTCCGCGACTTAATTGCTGAGCAGTGCGAGTTCGAACTCCTCGAGCAACAGGGCGACGTCATCCGCCTCACGCCGCGCGGTCGCCTGCTGTCGAACGAAGTCTTCGAAGCATTCCTGACCTCGGCTCACGCTCCGGGCAATCGCATAAGCGTATAATTCGTCTTGGATCTTCCGCGCTGGTTTCAGAAGAGCGGCGCAAACGCCAAACCATCCGGTCGGTCGGATGAGGTAAGAAAAAGCGCAGAATCGCCAGTGTTCATGCGGATAACCTCATCCTTCTCCTTTCTCCTCCGGACGTAACTTCTTCCCGCTCCGGCGCTATGTTCTAATCAAAAATTCGGGGTTTCGCGGAAACTCCTTCAGCGGGCCGGCAGTCGCACCCGATTCTCCGGGAGGAATTGTGGACTTCCAACTGAACGACGAACAATTGCAATTGAAAAAGAGCGTGCGCGAATTTGCCGAGCGCGAAATCAAGCCCAATGTCATGAAATGGGACGAGGCGGGTGAATTCCCGCTCGCCACGATCAAAGAACTCGGCAAGATGGGTCTGATGGGCGTGATCTTTCCGCCCGAGTACGGCGGCGCGGGCATGGGCTACGTCGAGTACGTCACGGCGATCGAGGAACTCTCGCGCGTGGATGGCTCGGTCGGCATTATCGTGGCGGCGCATACGTCCCTGTGCTCGAATCACATCTTCCTTGCTGGCAACGAGGCGCAGAAGAAAAAATATGTCAGCAAGCTGGCCACTGGCGAGTTCATCGGAGCCTGGGGCTTGACCGAGCCCTCCTCCGGATCGGACGCCGGAAGCGCTCGCATGACCGCGGTTCGCAAGAACAATAGCTGGGTGCTGAACGGCACCAAGACTTTCTGCACCAACGGCCACTATGCGGATGTGGTCGTCGTTCTCGCCGTTACCGACAAAGCGGCGCATACGCACGGCATCTCGGCCTTCGTTGTCGAAAAAGACACCAAGGGATTTCGTCCGGGCAAGAAAGAAAACAAGCTTGGCCTGCGCGCCAGCGATACAGCGGAGCTGATTTTCGAAGATTGCGTCATTCCAGCCGAAAATCTGCTCGGCGCGGAAGGCCAGGGATTCCCAGATGCCATGCGCGTGCTCGATGGCGGCCGCATCTCGATCGCCGCTCTCTCGCTCGGCATGGCCGAGGGCGCGTACGAGTGCGCTCTCAAGTATTCGAAGCAGCGGCACCAGTTCGGCAAGGCCATCAGCGACTTTCAGGCGATCCAGTGGAAGCTGGCCGACATGGCCACCGAAATCGAAGCTGCAACTTTGCTGACCATGAAGTCCGCCTCCATGAAAGACGCCGGCATGAAGACCACGCAGGAGTCGTCGATGGCGAAGCTCTACGCCAGTGAAGTCGCAGTGCGATGCGCCAACGAAGGCGTGCAGATTCACGGCGGCTACGGTTTCATCAAAGACTATCCAGCGGAAAAGTTCTACCGCGACGTGAAGCTGTGCACGATCGGCGAAGGCACGAGCGAGATTCAGAGGTTGGTGATTGCGCGGCAACTGCTGAAGGATTGATTTAGCCTCGCGAGTGTCATCGCTTATCTCGCAAATTGTCGTGCCCCACTCACATTTTGCGAGGAAAGGTGTGGAATGTGCCATAGCGCACGTGTTCTGGGTTCCTGTTCTGCTCCAGTTCTTCGGCGATATCGCCAAGATTTCTTCCGAGGTGTTGTCGGACTCCGGCAATCGCCGCACGTCCTGAAACTCCAGAAGTTCCAGTCGGTAGTAAGAAAGCGCTCGAATCACCTTCACCCGATATTCCTTGTCACTGGTTGCCAAGGTTAGAAAGGTGACGTAGGCTCCTTCTTCAGCCGACAGCAGTTCGCAGGCCTCGCGTGGGACGACCCCTACAATCCCGATCCACACAACTGGATCTGCCGCATCCGATTCCATGCATGCAGTATAGGACCATGATTCACACACGGAGATGATCCTCTGAACTAACATTGCGACGGCACTCGCTATTCCATCCCTACTTATGTCCTTCTCTGCCTCTCCTGCTTTACACTGATCGCTTGGCAAGCCAGACCCATTCCCTGCTTGAGTTAGTGCGTTCCGGCGACACGCGCGCTCTCTCTCGCGCCATCTCTACCGTCGAGAACCGCGCGGATGGATGGTCCGATCTGCTGAAAGCTCTGTTCCCGCATACGGGCAAAGCTCGCGTCATCGGCCTTACCGGCGCTCCCGGAGCAGGGAAGAGCACACTGGTCGACCAACTCGCGAAGCTGTATCGCAAGCAGGAGCGCACCGTCGGCATCATCGCTGTTGACCCCACCAGTCCCTATACCGGCGGGGCCATCCTTGGCGACCGCATCCGCATGCAGGATCACTTTGCCGACCCCGGCATCTACATTCGCAGCATGGCAACGCGCGGATCGCTCGGCGGACTCGCCCGCACCACGGCTGATGTAGCCACGGTTCTCGATGCCTCGGGCCGCGACATGATTCTGATCGAGACCGTCGGCGTCGGGCAGGACGAAGTCGAGATCGTCCGGTTGGCCGACATCACGATTGTGATTCTCGTACCCGGCATGGGCGACGATGTGCAGACCATCAAGGCCGGTATCATGGAAATTGCCGACATCTTCGTGATCAACAAGAGCGATCGCGACGGAGCCGAGCGGGTCGAGCGTGAAATTCGCGCGCTGCAATCGCTGGCCACGCGCAACGACGGCTGGACGCCGCCCATTGTGAAGACGGTTGCGAGCGAGGGGAAGGGCGTTGAGGAATTGGCCGCCGCAATCAGCGAATACGAGGCCTATCTGCAAAAAGAGAATCGGGCGCTGAAAAAGAGCGTCGAAAACTGGCAGGAGCGGCTGGTCGAAATGCTGCGCGACGCAATGCTCGAAAAAGCGCGGGCGCAGATGTCCGACGGAAATCTGCGTCAACTCGCCGCCGAAGTCGCCGAACACAAGCGAGATCCGTACACCCTGGTGGAAGAAATCGCCGCCAAGAGTTAGCTTGCCTTCGTGTGACTTCGTGTCCTTTGTGGTTGAAAAAAAATTAACCACGAAGGACACGAAGTCACACGAAGGAAGATGAGACACGTGGATTTCAGCATCGATCATCTCGGTATCGCGGTGAAGTCGCTTTCGGCGGCGAAGGCGATTTATGAAAAACTCGGCCTAAGTGTCTCGTCGGAAGAGACCGTCGAGCACGAGCAGGTGAAGCTCGTCATGGTGCCAGTGGGCGAGAGCCGCCTGGAACTGCTCGAAGCGACCTCCGAGAATTCGACAATCGCGAAGTTCATCGCCAGGCGCGGCGAGGGACTGCACCATGTCTGCCTGAAAGTTCCCGACCTGCGCGCCGCGGTTGACCGCTTAAAGACAGACGGTGTGCGGCTCGTCTCGGAAGAGATCAAGACCGGCGCCGGCGGACATCAATATGTTTTTGTGCATCCTGCCAGCACGGGCGGAGTTCTTTTGGAGCTCGTTCAAGCTTAGTCGGCCACGGATTCGCGCGGATTTTCACGGATCAAATCAACAATGCTTTTTCTCGTCACCGACACTTCGGGCAGGAACGGCAGCGTCGCGCTGGCGCGGGCGGAAGACAGATTGAGTGATGAGGTTCATGTCATCGAATCGGCCGCACTCACTGGGGGCACATTCTCGGCCCAGCTAGTCCCCCAGATCGCGGCTCTACTTGCCAAGCATGGTTTTACCAAGACGCAGATCGACGCTTTCATTGTCGTGTCCGGCCCCGGTTCGTTTACCGGGCTCCGCGTGGGGCTGGCAGCAATCAAAGCGTTGGCCGAAATCTTGGCAAAGCCGATTGTCGCGGTGTCGCTGCTCGAAGTGCTCGCATTAGCCGGTGGCGGAAACGGTAAAGTAATCTCTGCGATCGACGCGGGCCGGGGAGAACTCTATGCCGGGGAATATGAATTCGCAAATGGTGCCACTCGGCTGATTCGAGAAAAATTGCTGTCGAAGGAGGAATTCCTCGAATCCGCGGGTGGATCGTCCGTAGTCACTGTAGACCTTAGTCTTGCAGCTCAGGCGCGCACGGCGGGACTTGCAGCTTTGCCGGTGGACACAATCAGCTCTGAGATGATCGCCCGCCTCGGCTGGAGAAAGCTGCGATCCGGCGAAACCATCGATCCCGCGCAACTCGATGCAAACTACATCCGCCGCACCGACGCAGAGATCTTTGCGAAACCGGACTCCCGCCATTAGCTACTTCCCCGTGAAAATCCGCCCGGCCAGGCCCGATGACGTCGATTCGATGATGGGACTCGCATCTGCCTCGCTCGCCGCAGCCCACTGGAGTCGGGACCAGTACCAACAATTTTTCTCCGATGAGCCTTCCCGGAGGTTTTTGATCGTGGCGGAGGATGAAACCTCGTCTCTGATTTCGCTGCTAGGCTTCCTCGTCGCCCGTCACCTCCCTCCCGACTGGGAGCTCGAAAACGTCGTCGTAGCTCCCACCGCACAGCGCAGAGGAATCGGCAAACGCCTTCTAGGCGCGCTGTTTGCCGCGGCACGCGAAACAAACAGTGAAGCAGTGTTTCTTGAGGTTCGCGAATCAAACGCCTCTGCCCGCCGCCTCTATGAAAAAGCCGGATTCCACCCACAAGGCCGCCGTAAGTCCTACTACAGCAATCCGATAGAAGATGCCATCCTCTACCGCCGCGACCTCGGCTAGAAGGAAACTGCACTACTTTTTTGGCATTGCTACGGCTTAACGGCTGTGCTACCTTGGCCCCATATAATCCCGGTTTGGAGGTCTGCTGGATGCTGACTCCGAAAGACCAACTCCTGACCAGTCACGAAGAGTTTCGCCGGCTGGCTCATGAGCACACGCAATACGCACAACGTCTCGATTCACTCACCCAAAAACGTTATCTCAGCGAAGACGAAAAGCTCGAAGAAGTGCGTCTGAAGAAGCTGAAACTCCGCCTCAAAGATCAGATGGAGTCCATTGAGCGCGAGTATCGGCAGCAATACGGCGTTAACGTAGCGTAATTAAATTCTGGCCAGATCCCCGGCGGCAGCTGCCGCCCCGGATAGATATACCTTCTGCAGGGCGCGATAAAGCGCCTTTTTTTATTTATACTTACGACGCTTCACCCGGATGCGCTGTCTAACGCTGCCAGCTATAATGAAATAACTCCCCATGGTTCGCGATGGCTATTTCTACGCTCTGCCGCTGATTGCCGCCGCCGTTCTGCTGGCCTGGCTTACCAACCCGGCATGGGCGATAGTTCCGCTTCTTCTGGCGGCGTTTTTCCTGTGGTTCTTTCGCGATCCGGAACGCGCCATTCCTGCCGACCCGGGTGCCGTGGTCTCCCCGGGAGACGGAAAAGTCACCGATGTTTCCACCGTGAGGATCGGCAATCAAGACTGCCTGCGGTTCAGCATCTTTCTCAGCGTCTTCAACGTTCACGTAAACCGTGCTCCCATTAGCGGTGTCGTGCGCGATATCCGCTATCAGCGCGGAAAGTTCCTCGACGCCCGCAGCCCCAACTGCGCCGATCAGAATGAGCAGAACGCCGTCACTATGGAAGGGGATGGTCAGACCGTCGTTTTCAAGCAGATTGCGGGCCTTCTGGCGCGGCGCATTGTTTTCAATCCGAAAGTCGGAGATCGCCTCGAACGCGGCCAGCGTGTCGGCCTGATCAAGTTCGGATCGCGCGTCGACGTGGTTCTCGATGCCTCGGCCCGCGCCAACGTGAAAGTTGGAGACGTTGTGAAAGGCGGCGCGACCATTCTTGCCTACCTGCCGGCCCACGAAACTCTCGTTGCGGGAACAGGCTCTGCATCACACGGAGAGCGCCGATGAGCCAAACTCCAACCCGCCCGCGGCGACGCCAGAGCAAGGGCATGTACATTCTGCCTTCGCTTTTTACCACGGCGAACATGGCGCTGGGCTACTACGCGATTCTTGAGGTCATGCACGCCACGTTCGTCGATTTCTGGCACCTCGACAACGCGGCCAAAGCCATCGGGTTCGCCGTTCTGTTCGACGGTTTGGACGGACGCATCGCGCGCATGACCGGCACAACCAGCGATTTCGGCCGCGAACTCGATTCCCTCGCCGATGCCATCACCTTCGGCGTTGCTCCCGCGATGCTGGCCTGGACCTGGGGATTTCACCTGCTTCCCCCGATGTGGCTCGCGCAGGGTCAATTGCACATCAAGCTGACGCAGCTCGGTGCCATCGCCAGCTTTCTTTTCCTGATCGCGGGCGCGAGCCGTCTGGCGCGCTTCAATATCACATCGAACGCGCAGCCCTCAAATCCGGGCCGCCCGGGTAAGAAGTATTTTGTCGGGATGCCGATTCCTGCCGGAGCTGGCGTGATCGCCGCGGTCGTTCACTTTGAAGGCGGAGATCCGCGCGCCGTCTTCTCCCCTTATACCGCGCTGGCCTGGTCGGCAATGGTCGCCACCGTGGGCTACCTTATGGTGAGCACGTGGCGCTTCTACAGCTTCAAAGACATCGATTTCCGCTCGCGGCACCCCTTTCGCCTGATCGTTCTGCTGGCGGGCCTTTTCGCGCTAATCTTTTTCTTCTCGAAGCAAATGCTGTTTGCGATCGCCCTGCTTTACATGGTTTCCGGAGTCTTTTGGCGCCTGCAGTGGATCTTCCGCCGGCATCATGATCCGCCGCCACCGCCCTATAAGGAGGCTTCGCAAGCATCATGAGCGAGCCCGCACGTGTAACACCTCCAACCCCGCCGGCTGCGCGTGGCAAACTCTACCGCGCCGCCATCGTTGGCGCCGGATCGCTCAAGGGCAAAGAGGTCGCCGAAGTCCTGAACGAGCGCAACTTCCCAGCCGCGGATATTCGGCTGCTCGATGACGACGAATCGATGGGACAGCTAGAAGCTATGGGCGATGAGATCAGCTTCATCCAGCGCGTTCGCGCCGAGCAATTTGAACACGTCGATTTCACATTTTTCGCCTCCGATCCGGAGAGTACAAAGCGCAGCTGGAAGGACGCTCGCGACGCCGGCAGCACCATCGTCGACTTGTCGGCAGTTCTCGAAGATCAGCCCGGAGCCACAGTCCGCTCGCTCTGGATCGAGCGTGAGCGAGCCCAGGTCGTGCGTCCGGAACTCCAGCCTGGGCCATGTGTCACCGCGCACCCGGTTGCGATTACCCTCGCTTTGCTGCTCCTGCGTGCAAACAAAGCGGCTGTCGTGAAGCGGGCCATAGCGACGGCATTCGAGCCGGCCTCCGAGCACGGGCAGCGAGGTATGGACGAGTTGCACCAGCAGACGGTGAATCTTCTCTCATTTCAGCCGTTGCCCAAGGATGTTTTTGACGCGCAGGTCGCGTTCAATATGATCGCGCGATACGGCCCGAAATCGCAGCCGGCACTCGATTCGGTGGAGTCACGCATCCTCCGCCATTTCCGCAAGATTGTCGGAGGACAGGCCATTGAGCCTTCGCTGTTCCTGCTGCAGGCCCCGACTTTTCACGGACACGCACTCGCATTGTTCCTCGAATTCGATCAGGCCGCCGACGTCGTGGAAACCGCGCGCGTGTTGACTGGAGATCACACGGTCGTTTCTGCCGGAGAAGACGATTGGCCTACGAACGTGGGCTCCGCCGGTCAGAATGAAATCCACGTAACCTTCAAGAGCGATCCCGTTCACCCGAATGGCATGTGGTTGTGGGCTGCGGCCGACAATCTGCGCATTTCAGCGCTCACCGCGGTCGAGTGTGCGGAGAGCATGACGGCTATTCGTCCGATAGGAAAGATTCAGTGAGAATCGATTCGCGAGTCCTGACTGGCGTTTTGCTTCTCGCGCTGGCTTCGAACCTCGCCTGCGGATATCACACAGCAGGCCACAACGTCGCGCTTCCTCAGGACGTGAAGACGATCGCGATTCCGTCGTTCAAGAACGAAACGCTGACCTACCGTATCGAGCAGATGCTGACGGCTTCGGTGGTGCGCGAATTCACCACGCGCACGCGCTATCACATCGTGAATGATCCCGATGACGCCGATGCGGTCCTCCGCGGCACCGTCGTTTCCACCGTCGAGACTCCGCTGGCATACGATACGGCGACTGGCCGCGCGGCCAGTGTGCTCATTGTCGTAAGCATGCGAGTGAAGCTGGTCGACCGCCACGGTCAGGTGCTCTATCAGAATCCGAGTTACGTCTTCCGAGAGCAGTATGAAGTCTCGCAGGACCTGGCGACGTTTTTCGAAGAGGACTCGCCCGCTTTCCGTCGCCTCTCGGAGGATTTTGCGCGCACGCTTGTTTCAAACATTTTGGAGGGATTCTAGTTCGTGAGGCAGATTCTTCTTGTTGCGGCCCTTGCAACCTGCTTGTGCGGCGCCGGTTGCTACAGCGGAACGCGTCCCGCTCACATCGGCAATGCCGCGAAACAATTCACGGTTCAGGACTCCGACCGCAAAGTTTCCCTCGATCAATTCCGCGGACAGGTGGTCGTACTCAACTTCTGGGCGACCTGGTGCCCGCCCTGCCAGGAAGAACTCCCGTCGCTGATGAGCATGCAGAAGCGAATGCGTGGTCGCGGAATCGTTGTGGTGGGCGTGAGTATCGACGTTGACGGCAATGCTTATCACAACTTTCTCAAAGAACACGGCGTGAACTTTCTCACAGTGCGCGATCCGCAGCAGAAAGTCGCCGGACTGTACGGTACTTCCGGGTGGCCGGAAAGCTACATCATCGATCGCCAAGGCATCTTGCGCAGAAAGATCGTCGGGCCGATCGATTGGACGCAGCCCGACATCGTGCAACTCCTGGGCAAGCTGTGATGATGAATCCCTGAACTAGCCCCTGACTTTGAAGCCGTTACTATGCGAATGGCTTCACGGATGCTACAGTCGGAGTGAGTGCTTTTTTCGCGACACGCGATGCGAGCCTTCGCCCAAGCCGAACGTTTTGTCAGCGACCTGCAGGCGCGCAAAATGCGTCCGGCATATGTGTTCGTCGGCGACGAAGCCTTTTTCCGCAAGCGCTTTCGCGACGCCATTCTGGAGCACCTCGTGCCAGCCGAGGTTCGGGATTTCAGCCTCTTCGAATTCGATCTTGCGGATACCGATCTTGCCGAAATTCTTGATCGCGCCCGCACGCCATCGCTTATGGCGCCGTTCCAGGTATTCTTCGTGCGCGGCGTAAAAAGTCTTTTCGGCCGGGGTTCGAATGAAGAAAAGCTGGCGGCCATCGAAGAGTATTGCAACAGCCCGAATCCCGACGCGCTCCTCATCTTTGTTGCCGACCACATCAGCATTCCCGCCGACGTCCGCAAGATGGAGATGCAGGATAAAGACCGCTATCAACGCATCCGCGAAACCATGGGCCAGTATTGCGGCATTGTCGAACTGGCGCGTGTGGAGGAAGGTGAGGCCGTCCGCTGGCTGTCGGACTTCTGCACGAGTCAGAGCGTGAAAATCGAGCCCGATGGCGCACGCGAACTTGTCGACGCGCTCGGTGGCGACATGATGATGATCTCCAACGAGCTCGAGAAGCTCATCCTTTACGTCGGTGAGAAAAAGCGGATCACGCTCGGTGACGTCGAAACCATGGTCCTGGCAGCGAAGCAGCGCTCGCTCTATGAACTGACCGATGCGATCTCGAGCAAAGAGCGCGTCAAGGCTCTCGAAGTTCTCGATGCCATGCTCGCCTCAGGTGATGGCGAGGAAGCGTCCATAGGGCACGTTTACATGCTGGCGAAGACTTTTCGCCAGATGCTGATTATTCTCGAACGCAACGTACGCGATCAGCGCATGCTTTGGGCTGCATTGTGGCAGGGATTCCGCGTGCCTCCATTCGCCGCCGATGACATTATTCGTCAGGCCCGCCGCTACAAGAACCGCCGCGAACTCACCCGCGCCATCCGCCTCGTTGCCAAAGCCGATCTCGCCCTTCGATCGAACCCGGTCAGTAAACGGATGGTTCTCGAGCGCCTCGTAATAGACCTGACGACAGAACCAAAGCTCGAAGCTCCCGCTTGGATGCAAGAACAGCTGCCGGTATAGAAGCGCGACGCGAAGTAGCGCACAATGCCCGTATCCGGGCATGCCTTCCGCGCGCGCTCGATTCAGAGCTGCCAAATAAAAAAGCGTTCTGCCGGAAGAAATTCCGTTTCCGGTCAGAACGCGTGTATGAAAAAGAATTTGGGTGGTGAAGTAAAGCGCCGGGGACGCGGCTAGGCCGTACCCTGAGGACTGGCCGCGAACGCGGGCCAAAGTTTCTGCGTCTCCAGGGATTGCGCCTCAAGCTCAAGTGGAGTGCAGTATTCGGGGACAATATTCTTGATTCGCATTCTCAGAACGTCCGGGTTATTGGTCAGGAGAGCGCTCTCTAGTTCTTCCAGCCGCCGCTCAAGTGCCGCCCAGTCCTGCATCCGGCCGCGGGCGCGCTTGATTTTAGGAAACGAAGTCTCTCCGACTTGCTCGTGCTTGTAGAAGAGTTCTTCGCTCATCTTTTCTCCCTCACGCAAGCCGGTGAACTGGATTTTTATGTCGGATTCGTTCTTTCCCGACAACCGAATCAATGTTCGCGCCAGGTCGACGATGCGCACCGGCTCTCCCATGTCCAGCACCAGGGTGTCACCTTTTTCGCCAATCACGGAAGCCTGCAAGACAAGGGAGACGGCTTCCCGGATGGTCATGAAGAACCGGTTGATTTCCGGGTGCGTGATGGTCAGGGCATGGTGTTGCCGAAGCTGTTGCTGCAACACCGGAATGATGCTTCCTTTCGATCCCAACACATTGCCAAACCGGACTGCCAGACAGCGCATTCCGTTCGTGGGCTGGTGTCGAATGAGGAGCTCTCCAATTCGCTTAGTGGCCCCCATCACGCTGCTCGGGTTGACCGCCTTGTCGGAGGAAATGAAAAGGAATGTCTTGCAGCCACTCTCGCTGGCCACACTCAGCAGGTGTCTTAACCCGACGATATTGTTGTGCACCGCTCCGTATACGTTCATTTCCATCAGCGGCACATGCTTGTAAGCGGCCGCGTGAAAAATGGCTTCGGGATGAGTGGCTCGGAGAATGTGCCGCATTTCCCGGCGATCGCCGGCGTCGGCGACATGGCAGCGCAGGGAACTGGTCTTTCCAATGCGTTTCGACAGTTCGCGGTTTAAATAGAACATTCCAGTTTCATCCTGGTCGACGCAAACCAGCGTGGCTGGCCGGTGCTCCAGAATCTGGCGGCAGAGTTCGCAACCGATCGATCCTGCGGCGCCGGTTACAAGCACGGACCGCCCCTCAATCGTCCAGCGGACTGAATCCAGGTCGATCTGCACGGGATCGCGTCCCAGCAGATCTTCCACATCAACCTCACGGAAGTCGCTGATGCCGACGCGGCCGGCAAGAATCTCGCGCAGAGCGGGCACGGTCCTGAATTTCACGCCAGTACGCTCGCAGACTTCGACGAAGCGCTGCATCTGTTGGGATGTCGCCGAAGGGACCGCAATCAAAACTTCGTCGACCGGGCAAGACTCGATCACTGCGGGCAGATCGTTGACCGATCCGAGAACGGGAAGGCCGTCAACACGAAGCCCAAGTTTCGTTGGATTGTCGTCGACGTATCCGACGGGAGAAAACTCATGTCCAATGCGGCGCAACTCCCGCACGACGGTCTGCGCGCCGGTTCCGGCTCCGATCAGCAGAACCTTCTTCGAGGAAGCGACGTCCTGGCGAACCGATTCTGCCAGCACCCGCGAGAAAAGGCGCACGCCAATCAACATTCCAGCCGTCAGGACCGGTTCGAGCACGAAGATCGATCTCGGAAATCCGGTGATGCCTAACATGTATCGCCATACCAGAATAAAGACGGCCGTGCCGGATGCCACTGCTTTCACAACGTCGAGCGTGTCGCTCAACCCTGTATACCGCCACCAGCCATGGAGCAATCCGAATAGCGCGATCGCGCCCATGCGAATAACAATGAGAGCGCAAGCTCCCTCCAGCAGCAAACGGCGTTCCGGCAGAGTGAAATCGAATCGCAGGAACCATGCCAGCAAGATCGACGCAAATACGAGGGATGCTTGGAATAGTGCAACAAACCACGAGTTCTTACTCAATAAAGTCCTTGCGAAATGAATCAGCTTCATCTTGAATGTACTTCCTTTACCTGCCGCATATGCAGACATTCCGGTAGCGGCGCGTAACCGGAGCTCAGAAAGTCCAAGGTGACGAATCGAAATATGAAAAAGGACCAGGAACAATTAGCGGTCCAGGAAAAGAATCTCATCGGCGTGCTCTGGAATTTCTTTAGCAGAACCCATGAGTCCTCGAACCGTCGGTTTCGGGAATGCCACAATCGCAGCGGTGCGGAAAAGCAGCCAGAGGTCGTACGAAAAAGACAGTCGTTTGAGGTATTCGCGATTGAGATCGATCTTGTGAGGCAGCACGACGTGGCGATAGTAGAGGTCAGGATCGCTTTTACCCGCGAGTACTTTTTCCTCGTCGCGATAGGCAATCGACGCCGGATCGGTAATTCCCGGCCTGATTGTCAGCACTTCGCGCTGCTCGACCGAATAGAAATCGACGTAGAGTGGAACTTCCGGCCGAGGTCCAACCAGGCTCATCTCTCCCCGGACTACATTCCAGAACTGCGGCAGCTCATCCATCTTCGAGCGGCGCAGAATCCTGCCGAACGGCGTGATGCGGCGGTCTCCGGCGCTGGTGATCAGCAAACCTTTACGCTCGGAGTTCACAATCATGGAGCGGAACTTCGCCAGCTGAAAAATCCTGCCGCTCCGGCCGACTCTCGCCTGCCTGTAAAAAATTGGTCCGCGAGATGTGATCTTGATCAACAGAGCAATGACTGCGAAAAGAGGCGTCAGTGCTACGAGCGCAATCGACGCAATCGCCGCATCGAAGATTCGCTTTCCCACCCTGCCGTAGAACGTCTTCACAATGATTCGATTTGTTCGCTGAAAACTCAGGTGCGCTGGCTTGGACGTGAGGTTATCGAGAGCGTTCCGAGACCACGTCTGCAACAGAAGAAATCACGTATTCGATTTCTTCCTCGCGCATGCCGGAATAAATTGGCAACGACAGCGATCGCTGGTACTCGCGCTCTGCCACCGGATAGTCTCCGGCTTTGTATCCGAAATCGCGCTGGTACACCGGTTGCAAATGCAGAGGAATAAAGTGCACGCTCGTGCTAATGCCGCGCTCGGACAGTTCTCGAATGAACTCGTTGCGATCGATTCTGAGGCGTTCCAGGTCTAGCCGGAGAATATAAAGGTGCCAGGACGTAGTGCGGTCTGCAGGCACGAACGGTACTTGCAAGGCCTCGATATCCTTGAATGCGCTGGTGTATCGGTCTGCCACTCTCTGGCGGCCAAGAGACATGTCATCGCACTTCGCGAGTTGCGCCAATCCGAGAGCGGCTTGCAAATCGGTGAGATTGTATTTATATCCCGCTTCCAGAACCTCGTAGAACCATGAACCCTCGGCGCTGTAGCGTTTCCACGCGTCCCGCGCGATTCCGTGCAGCCGCATGACCTGCAGCCGTTTCGCGCATTCCGCATCTGCGGTTGTGATCATGCCGCCTTCGCCCGTCGTCAGCGTCTTGGTCGCGTAGAAGCTGAACGCGGTCAGATCGCTGATGCT
>DATEJO010000272.1:0-4745 GCA_035277905.1 Candidatus Sulfotelmatobacter sp. | reverse complement strand
TCTTCGAGCGATCGCAACTTGTCGGTCACCTTCGGAGCCTCGGCAAAAAATTTCAGCGCCTCTTTCACAGTGAGATTCAGGACTTCATGGATATTCTTTCCCCGATAGCGCACATCGAGCACCTGCGGCTTGTAGCGCGTGCCTTTGCACTCTTCGCAGATCAGTTCGACGTCGGCGAGGAACTGCATCTCAACCGTGACCGTTCCGTCGCCCTGGCAAACTTCGCAGCGGCCGCCGGGGATGTTGAAGGAAAAATGTCCTGCGCTGAACCCGCGCTTTTTCGCCTCGGGCAGGGAAGCGAACAGATCGCGGATGGCGTCGAAGGCCTTGATGTAGGTCACAGGATTCGAGCGCGGCGTGCGCCCGATCGGAGACTGGTCGACCAGCACGACTTCTTCGATGTACTGATCGCCTTCGAGAACTTCCCAGTTCGCGGGCGTCGTGGCGCCCGGACCGTTCGCGCCGTTTCCCGGCTGCTGTTTCGCTTGCGCCAGTGCGCGATATAGAACGTGATGCAGCAACGTCGACTTGCCCGATCCGGAAACACCCGTGATGGCCACCAGCATGCCGAGCGGAATGTTGATGTCGACGTTCTTCAGATTATTCGCGCGGATGCCTTTCATCTTGATCTGCTGCGATCCGGGCTTGCGCCGCGCCGGCGGCGCCTGGATTCGCAGATCATCCGAGAGATATCTTCCGGTGAGCGAACTCGGATTGTGCAGGATTTCGTCATACGTGCCTTCGGCGATCAGCTTGCCGCCGTTCTCTCCCGCGCCCGGTCCGAGATCGAGAATGCAATCCGCCGCGCGCATGATGTCGGGATCGTGCTCGACAACGAGAATCGTGTTTCCCAGATTCCGCAGATCGTGCAGGATCTTGACCAACCGGTGCGTATCGCGAGCGTGCAAGCCGATGGAAGGTTCGTCGAGCACATATAGCGTTCCGACCAGCCGCGATCCGAGAGACGTCGCCAGTTGAATGCGCTGCGCCTCTCCTCCGGAGAGCGTCGACGACAGGCGATCGAGAGTCAGATAATCGAGCCCTACGTCATTCAGAAAGCGCAGCCGCTCACGGATTTCTTCCAGCAGCTTTTCCGCAATGGCTGCCTGCTCTTCGGTCAGTTGCAGTTTCTCGAAAAACTTCAGCGCATCTTCGACGGTGAGAGAGCAGACTTCGCACAGATTCTTGCCGTCGATCTTGACCTGCCGAGCTTCCATGCGCAGGCGCGCACCGTTGCAGTCGGGGCAGACCGAGTATCCGCGATAACGGCTGAGAAAAACACGGACGTGCAGCTTATATTTTTTGCGCTCAAGGTGCGCGAAGAATCCGCGCACGCCCATGAATTTGCCATCGCCATTGAGCACCAGGTTGCGATGCTCCTCGGCCATATCGATCCAGGCCATGTCGAGCGGAATGCCGGCAGCCTTGGCATAGCGCTTCAGGTCGGTGAACAGTGGACGGTATTTGGGCTTGGTCCAGGGCTCGATTGCGCCCTCGGCCAGCGTCTTCAGCTTGTCGGGAATGACGAGGTCGAGGTCGAAGTCGATGGTGTTGCCGAATCCCTGGCATTTCGGACATGCACCATATGGATTGTTGAACGAAAACAGCCGCGGCTCCGGCTCTTCGTAGCGCAGATTGCAGTGCTTGCACTCGAAGCGCTGGGCGAAGCGAAGGGTCTTTGCGGGTTGCGTTGCCCCGGTGGCGTCAGGCTCAGAAGCAGGAATCTCAAACAGAACTTCGCCCGATTCGCGATACGCCGTTTCAATCGCATCGACAATGCGTGTGCGCGCTTCGGAAGAGACGGAGAGGCGGTCCACCAGCATGAATACGGGCTGGCTGAAGTCGATATCGAGCAGCGATTCGGGATTCGAGAATTCGAAAATCTGACCGTTCTGATAAAGCCGGTTGAAGCCAGCTTTGCGAAGATCGAACAGGCGAGTCTTCAAAGCGTCAGAGAGCGCCTCGCCAGCGGGCTTCTTCTTCGAGCGTAGCGCGGGCCCCCCGGTAGCTGTCGAGCGGGCGCGTCCCCGTGTTTTCGAATCGGCTTCGGCCTGAACCGTCCCGCCTCGCTGTAGCGGAAACAGAACCTGCAGCCGCGTATCCGACTCAAGAGCGAGAATCGCTTCCGCGACCTCGTCTACCGTATCTTTCTTCACCTCGCGCCCACAGTTCGCGCAATACGTCTGCCCGACGCGCGCGAACAGCAGCCGCAGATAGTCGTAAATCTCGGTGGCCGTTGCGACGGTCGACCGCGGATTGCGCGTCGTATTCTTCTGCCGGATCGCCACCGCCGGAGCGATGCCGTCAATCGTGTCCGCATCCGGCTTTTCGATGCGTTCCAGAAATTGCCGCGCGTACGCCGAGAGCGATTCCACGTACCGCCGCTGTCCCTCGGCATAAATCGTGTCGAAGGCGAGCGAACTCTTGCCCGATCCAGAGACGCCGGTCACCACCGTCAGCGTATTGTGCGGGACCTCAAAATCAATGTTCTTCAGGTTGTGGACGCGGGCGCCGCGAACTACAATGCTATCTGTCTGCGTCGAAGTAGAAGACATCGAAAAGGGCCGAAATTCCACACGGACAGCCCATACCACCTACAGAGCCGTCCAAATGCATTGCAGAATCTTTCTATTATAAGGGATTTCGGAGGGGAGGATTTTGGGTCTTCCTTTCTCTCCCGCCCTCCGTTCCTGTATACATATCGGTCTCGTGAAATCCACCGCCAGTCTCACTCTGGAGCACTCGATGAAAGCCTTCGCTCTCTTCCTACTCATGCTGCTCGCCTTCGGACCGTTCGCTCTTGCGCAGTCTTCTTCCACGCCCGCGCCGCAAGATAAAGACGCCGACAAGAAAGTCACGGCCAACAAGAAGGCACAGAAAAAAGAGCAGCCGAAGAAGGAAGAAAAGAAAGAAGAGCCGAAGGAGGAAACGAAAGGCGGGATGACCGCCGACACGTTCTCGGGCCTGAAGTTCCGCCTCATTGGTCCGGCTGCGGCCTCGGGGCGCGTGATGTCGATCGCGGTCAATCCTAAAAACAAATTCGAATATTACGTCGGCGTCGCTTCCGGCGGAGTCTGGAAGACGGTGAACGACGGCACGACCTGGACTCCGCTGTTCGATTCCGAAGGCTCGTATTCGATTGGCTGGGTCGAGATGGATCCCAACGATTCCTCCGTCGTCTGGGTCGGATCGGGCGAGAGCAATTCGCAGCGCAGCGTCTCTTACGGCGACGGAATCTACCGCTCCGACGACGGCGGCAAAGACTGGCAGAATCTCGGGCTGAAGAAGTCCGAGCACATCGGGCGCGTCGTGGTCGATCCGCGCGATTCCAAGGTGGTCTACGTTGCGGCCGAAGGGCCGCTCTGGGGGCCGGGCGGCGATCGCGGACTCTACAAATCCACAGATGGCGGGAAGAACTGGAAAGCCGTTCTGACCATCAGCGAGAACACCGGCGTCGCCGACGTCGTGCTCGATCCCTCGAATCCTGACATCGTCTACGCCGCGGCCTATCAGCGCCGGCGGCACGTATTCACGCTGATTGATGGCGGGCCGGAGAGCGCGATCTACAAATCGACCGACGCGGGCGCCACTTGGAACAAGCTGAAATCCGGCTTGCCCAGCGTCGATCTGGGACGCATCGGACTCGCCGTCTCTCCCGCAGATCCGAATGTTGTTTATGCGTCCGTTGAGGCGGCTGACGGCAAGGGCGGCATCTTCCGCTCGGATGACAAAGGTGCGACATGGGAGCGCCGCAACGAATTCGATGCCGGAGCCATGTATTACGCGCGCATCGTCGCCGATCCGAAGAACGCCGACCGGATCTTCGTGATGAATGTCGGGCTGCGCGAGTCGACCGACGGCGGCAAGACGCTCCAGCACGTCAACGAAGTCAACCATCACGGAGACAACCATGCGCTATGGATCGATCCCGACAACACAAAGCACTGGCTACTGGGCTCCGATGGCGGCATGTACGAAACCTGGGACGACGCCAAGAGTTGGGAGTTCAAAGCGAATCTGCCGACGGTGCAGTTCTACGACGTCGCGGTCGACAATGCGCAGCCGTTCTACCACGTCTGCGGAGGCACGCAGGACAATTTTTCATGGTGCGGCCCGTCGCGCACGCGCAACGTCAACGGGATCATGAATTCCGACTGGTATGTCACGACAGGTGGCGACGGCTTCCGCTCGCAGGTCGATCCGGTCGATTCGAACACTGTTTATTCCGAGTCGCAGTATGGAGTGCTGGTGCGCTACGACGTTCCCACGGGGCAAGAACTCGTCTTGCAACCGCTGGAAGGGAAGGGCGAGCCGCCGCTGCGCTGGAATTGGGATTCGCCGATCATCATCAGCCCGCATTCGCACACGCGACTATATTTTGCGGCGAATAAACTTTTCCGAAGCGATGACCGCGGCGACACATGGAAGGCCATCTCGGGCGATCTCACGCGGCAGATCGATCGCAACAAGCTTCCTGTCATGGGAAAAATCTGGGGAGCAGATGCTGTCGCCAAAAATCAATCAACGTCGTTCTATGGAAACATCGTCGCGCTCGCAGAGTCTCCGAAGAAAGAAGGCCTGATCTATGTCGGCACCGATGACGGCCTTATTCAAGTCACAAGCAACGGCGGCGGCAATTGGACGAAGTACGAAAAATTTCCCGGCATCCCGGACATGACCTACGTCAGCCGCCTCGCCGCGTCAAATCACGACGAAAACACGGTTTACGCGGCCTTCGACAATCA
>DATEJO010000271.1:0-5967 GCA_035277905.1 Candidatus Sulfotelmatobacter sp. | reverse complement strand
GAATAACTCTGCGTCGGCGCCCGGAACCCTCTTCCGGCCGGATTGGTTTTGAAGCTGACATGCGCGCGAAGCGAACGAGCCGGCAAAAAAGAGGCTCGGTAACTGTTTTTATTATATGCCGGTCTAGCGGAGGCGAATGGCTGCGGACCAGGGTGCGGGCAGGGCTGAAGTGGATGCCTCATCGGAAAGGCTTTGGCTTACTTCGGGCCATGTCCCATTGCAATAAAGCCAGTCTTCGCGCGACCGAAATGGGCGTCTGGCGCGGACTTGGTGAGATCGCCGGCCCGCAGCCGAACTGCTCGGTGCGGGACAGGTACTTAAGTTACTGGTTTCAACTCTCCTCTGCGTTGACAATTTGTGTCAACGCGATAGGCTGCAACTGATCCCCCCATACAGAGCAGCGACTTCGCGCGAATCGAAGTCATAGCTATCTCTCTGCCGCTTAGATAGGAGATCGAGGCATGTCTCAACGGCTGGGTGATCTTCTGGTCAAAGAGAAGGTCATTACCCCAGAGCAGTTGCAACAGGCAAACAAGGTGCAGAAGGAGTCGAACTGTCGCCTCGGCTCGGCCTTGGTGAAGTTGGGCTTCCTCACCGATGAGGATGTCACCAACTTCCTTTCGCGGCAGTACGGCGTTCCCGCCATCAATCTTTCCTACTTCGAGATTGACCCCGCAGTCGTCAAGCTGATCCCGTTCGAAACTGCCAAGCGCTACCAGATTCTGCCGTTGAGCCGCGTGGGGGCGTCGCTGACCATCGCCATGGTCGATCCTACCAACGTCTTCGCCATGGACGATATCAAGTTCATGACCGGCTTCAACATCGAGCCGGTGGTGGCTTCGGAAAGTTCGATTCTGACGGGTATTGAGAAAGCCTACGGGAACACCCAGGAAGAAGATCTCGAACAGGTGATGCAGTCGATGACGGATATGGGCGAAGCCGACGTCGAACTGCAGTCCGAAGAGCAGGAGATGGACCTGGCTGACCTGGAGAAGGCGGCCGATGAGGCTCCCATCGTAAAGCTGGTGAACCTGGTGCTCACCGACGCGGTCAAGCGTGGCGCCAGCGACATTCACATGGAGCCTTACGAAAAGGAATTCCGCGTGCGTTTCCGTATTGACGGTGTGCTGCAGTCGATCATGTCGCCGCCGCTCAAGTTGAAAGACGCGATCACCTCGCGCGTCAAGATCATGTCGAAGCTCGACATCAGCGAAAAGCGGTTGCCGCAGGACGGCCGCATCATGCTGAAGATGGCCATCGGAGGGAAGAAGAAGCAGCTCGATTTCCGCGTCAGCACGCTGCCCACGTTGTGGGGCGAAAAGATCGTGCTGCGGTTGCTCGACAAGGAAAACCTGCGCCTCGATATGACCAAGCTCGGCTTCGAGCCGGAGTCGCTGGTCAAATTCGAGAAAGCCATTCTGAAGCCTTACGGCATGGTGCTGGTTACTGGCCCGACGGGATCGGGAAAAACCAACACCCTCTACTCCTCGATTGCCCGCCTGAATCAGCCCGATACCAACATCATGACGGCGGAAGACCCGGTCGAATTCCAGTTGGCGGGCGTCAACCAGGTGCAGATGAAGGAGCAGATCGGCTTGAACTTCGCGGCCGCCCTGCGCGCGTTTTTGCGGCAGGATCCCAACATCATCCTGGTCGGCGAGATTCGAGACTTCGAAACGGCAGAAATCGCTATCAAGGCCGCGCTTACGGGCCACCTGGTTCTGTCCACGCTTCACACCAACGGAGCCCCTGAAACCATTACCCGCCTCATGAACATGGGTATTGAACCGTTCCTGGTCGCGACGTCGGTGCACTTGATCTGCGCACAGCGCCTGATCCGCCGTATCTGCAAGGAGTGCGCGGAGCAGGTCGAAGTTCCGGTTCAGACGCTGATCGAAGAAGGCTTCACTCCTGAAGAAGCGAAGACCGTGAAGATTACCAAGGGCAAGGGATGTGGGGTGTGCAACAACACCGGTTACAAGGGCCGCGCGGGTCTGTACGAAGTCATGGAAGTCGACGACGAGATCAAGGAGTTGGTGCTGGTCGGCGCCAGTGCCGTGGAGTTGAAGAAAAAGGCGATTGAGCGCGGCATGATCACGCTGCGGCGAAGCGGCCTGATCAAGGTGGCGGCGGGAATTACGACACTGGAAGAAGTAGCCCGCGAGACGATTCACTAGATTTCGCAGTACACGAAGGGAAGAGGAACATTATGGCGCTTTCGTTGAGCGATTTATTGAAGCGGATGCTGGAGATGGGCGGCAGCGACTTGCATATCACGACCAATTCTCCGCCACAGATTCGTGTGCACGGTCACCTGGTGCCGCTGGACCTGCCGCAGTTGACGCCGGCTGAGACCAAGCAGCTGGCCTACAGCGTGATGACCGATTCGCAGAAGCATCGTTTCGAAGAGAACCTCGAACTCGACTTTTCATTCGGCTTGAAGGGACTGGCCCGTTTTCGTGCCAACACCTTCAACCAGCGCGGCGCGACGGCAGCCGTGTTCCGTCTCATTCCATTCGAAATCAAGTCGTTCTCGCAACTCGGCCTTCCCGCGGTGGTGAGCAAGCTTTGCGACAAGCCGCGCGGGCTGGTGCTGGTCACGGGGCCCACCGGTTCGGGTAAATCGACCACCCTGGCGGCGATGATCGACAAGATCAACACCGAGCGGCACGACCACATTCTGACCATCGAGGACCCGATCGAGTTCGTCCACATGAACAAGAACTGCGTGGTGAACCAGCGCGAGTTGCACGCAGACACGAAGAGCTTCAGCGACGCGTTGCGCGCTGCGCTCCGCGAAGATCCCGACGTCGTCCTCATCGGCGAAATGCGAGACCTGGAAACGGTGGAATCGGCGCTGCGCATCGCGGAAACCGGACACTTGACGTTCGGTACCCTGCACACCAACAACGCGTCTTCCACCATCAACCGGATCATCGACGTCTTCCCGGCGCACCAGCAGCCGCAGATTCGCGCCCAGCTGTCGCTGGTGCTCGAGGGCATCATGTGTCAAAGCCTGCTGCCGAAGTCGGATGGCAAGGGCCGCGCCATGTGCATGGAGATCATGGTGCCCAACGCCGCCATCCGCAACCTGATCCGCGAAGACAAAATTCACCAGATCTACTCCGCCATGCAATCCGGGCAGGAGAAATTCGGGATGCAGACCTTTAACCAGTCGTTGGCCACGGCGTACTTCCAGAAAGCCATCAGTCTGGAGACGGCGATCGCACGGTCGAGCAATCCCGATGAACTGAACGAAATGATTTCGCGGGGAGCAGGCCTGATGAACCGCAATCAACCGGCGGCAGCCAAGGCGGCGGCCCCAGGGAAGCGATAAGCGGTATGGGAATCATCCGGCTGCGGTTCGCAGCCGGCGAGAAACAACGGCGTTCGCCGAGCACGCAAGAAGAACGCAGTAAAACGAGGAGAGGCACACCATGCCAGTTTTTACATTTTCAGGGAAGAACGCGTCGGGCGAGAAGGTCACGGGTGAGCGGAGCGCGGCCAACAAGGAGGCGTTGGCGTCTCAGTTACGTCGCGAACGCATTACGCCCGGGCCCATCCGGCAGAAGGGCAAGGAATTTAACCTGCCCACGTTCGGGTCGGGCAAGGTCAAGACGAAGGAGATCGCTATCTTCTTCCGCCAGTTCTCCGTCATGATCGATGCCGGCCTTCCTCTGGTGCAGTGCCTGGAGATTCTGGCCGCCAATCAGGAGAATCAGGCCTTTCAAAAAACGCTGACTGGCGTGCGGACCACGGTGGAAGGCGGCGCTACTCTCGCCAATGCCATGCGCCAATATCCCAAAGTGTTCGATGACCTGACCACGAACATGATGGAAGCCGGCGAAATGGGCGGCATTTTGGACACCATTTTGCAGCGCCTCGCCGCCTACGTCGAAAAGGCAGTGAAACTCAAAGCAGCGGTGAAGTCCGCTTTGATCTACCCGGTTTCGGTCGTCTCCCTGGCGTTCCTGATCGTGGGCGCGCTGTTGAAGTGGGTGGTCCCGATCTTCGCCAACCTGTTCGCCGGACTGGGCGTGGCCCTGCCGCTCCCCACGCGAATCGTCATGGGATTGTCGGCCTTTGTCGGCCACTTCTGGTGGTTCTTCATCGTGGGGATCGTGGGTGTCGTCTTTGGCCTGAAGCAGATTCGCAAAGATCCGCGTGGCCGCTACTACATGGACTATGCCATGTTGAAGATGCCGATCATCGGCATGCTGCTGCGTAAGATCGCGGTGGCGCGCTTTACCCGTACCCTGGGAACGTTGATCACCTCCGGCGTCCCGATTCTCGAGGCATTAACCGTGACCGCCAAAACCTCGGGCAACAGCGTGCTTGAAGAGGCCCTGCTGAAGGTCCGGAAGGCGATCGAGGAAGGCCGGACCATCGTCGATCCGTTGCGCGAATGCGGCGTCTTTCCCAACATGGTGACGCAGATGATTGGAGTCGGTGAAGCCACCGGCGCCATGGACTCCATGCTGCAGAAAATCGCCGACTTCTACGAAGATGAAGTCGACGCGGCCACCAAAGACATGTTGGCCATGCTTGAGCCCGTCATCATCGGCCTGTTGGGCGTGATGATCGGCGGCATCGTGATTTCGCTGTACATGCCGTTGTTCTCGATGATCGCGAAGTTGGCGGGTTAAGGAAAACGGGTCTCTGGCCGTTGGTCGCTGGTGGCTGCTTGCCAGCTGCCAGCGGCTGGCCCCCAGCGACTGGGTATACCGATGCAATCCATGTTCGATGAGCGGACTTGGCTGGCCTGGCTGGTCAAAGTCCGCATTATCATCCTGACATTTCTGCTGGGCATCGAACTGGCCATCGCGCGACTGACGGCCTCGTCGCTCAATGTCCGGCTGTTTGTCAATGCCGTGCTGCTTTGGTACACGGTCTCGATCTTCTACCTGCTTCTGCTGTCCTTCTGGAAAGAACACCGCATCCAGTCGCTGTTGCAGGTGATTACCGACCTGGCCCTGGTCAGCCTGGTGGTTTACATCACCGGCGGCGTGGATAGCTCGCTGAATTTTCTTTATCCGCTGGTCATCATTGTTGCCTGCATCCTGCTGCCCCGCTGGTGGGCGTATCTTACCGCGGCGCTGGCTTTTATTCTCTACGGCACGGTTCTCGAGCTCAGCTATTTCGGAATCGTCCCGTCCTATTCCACGACGCATCCCGAGTTGCCATCGTTGCAGGCCATCATTTTTGTCAACCTGCTGGCCTATCTTGCGGTCGCCTATCTGGCGAGCCTGCTGGCAGCGAAGTTGCGCCAGGTGGACGTGGAACTGAAAGATACCAGCGGGGCGCTGGAAAACCTCCAGGCCTTGCACGAAAACATCATCCAGTCCATCAGCGGCGGCCTCATCACCACGAGCCTCGATGGCCATATCACGCTGGTGAACCGCGCCGCGCAACATCTTCTGGGGAAATCAGAAGAGGAGCTTCTGGGGAAGCCAGTGAGTGAGTTATTTCTTGACCCTTTGCCCCATCTGGCGTCGGAGCGGGCCCACGCTGAGGTGCGTTTTGTCTCGCCCAATACCTTTCGCAAGACGTTTCGGGTGATGACTTCCGCCCTAACCATCCCCGGACGCGGCACGTTGGGTTATGTCTATACCTTCGACGATCTGACTGAGATTCGCCGCCTGGAGCGCGAGGTGCGGATGCAGGACCGCCTGGCTGCCGTGGGGCGGCTGGCCGCCGCCATTGCGCACGAGATTCGCAATCCGCTGACTTCGATTGCGGGATCGGTCAGCATGCTCTCGAGCGTTCCGGAGTTGAGCGATGAGCAAAAGCAGCTTCTACAGATTGTGACCCGCGAGTCGGAGCGTTTGAACGGAATCATTACGGATTTCCTGGCCTATTCGCGCGGTAGGCAGTATCAGTTTGCCTCCACCGACCTGCTGCCCTTGCTCGACGATACGCTGACCCTGCTGGAGAACCGCTTGATTTCAGAGAATTCGGCCATCCGCA
>DATEJO010000270.1:0-2978 GCA_035277905.1 Candidatus Sulfotelmatobacter sp. | reverse complement strand
TACGCAATCGAATTTATTTCATCTTCTCCCGCATCTTGGCCCACGTTACTTCCAGCACTTCGGGCAGGACGCGCGTCTCGCCTACGACTGACATGAAGTTCGAATCGGCGACCCAGCGCGGCAGGACGTGCATGTGGATGTGGCCGGCGATGCCGGCTCCGGCGGCTTTGCCGATGTTCATCCCCAGATTGATTCCGTCGGGATGATAGAGTTCACGCAGCACGGTCTCCATCTTCTGAGAGAGCGCCATCATTTCATTCGCAGCTTCCGTCGGCAGCTTGCGCAGTTCGTCGAGGTGCTGGTACGGCACGACCATTACGTGTCCGGGCGTGTACGGGAACGCGTTCAGAATGACGAAGCAGTGCCGGCCGCGATAGACGATGTGGACTTTCTCGTCATTCTGTTCTTTGGGAGCCTCGCAGAAGACGCATCCGGCGGTCTTTTCGGTGGCGGAGACGTAGGCGTAGCGCCACGGCGTCCAGAGATAATCCATAGCAGGGCAGGGTAGCAGAAGCAGCCTTCAGCCGTCAGCTATCAGCGCTCAGCTGCCAGCTGCCAGTTGCCAGTCACCAATCACCAGACTTCAGGCTTCGAGAGCAATTGTGGAAGGTAGGGATGTTTCGACTGCGGTTTTGCTCCGCTTCGGGAAGCAAAATCCTCGCTCAACATGACAGAGGCGGAAATCGTCCGCGCTCTGCCAAAATCGTTTTAATAAGCCACGTTTTCAACCCCGCGGAGGCTGTGGCTGACTGCTGAATGCTGAGTGCCGAATGCTTTCTTAAGTGGCTAACGACCAGCGACTAACGACCGACGGCTGCCTTTGAAACATTGCTGTAACAAGCGCCAGATTTAGGTTTGACACTGTTCTCCGGCGGTTGTTATAGTCGAAGAGTTCCCATTGGACGCGGGTTCTTTGTTAAACGTCCGACAGCTGGGATTGTTCAAGCTCACTCGCCAGGGTGAGCCCACTACAACCTAACGACTCATCCAGCAGTCCGCAGCGCAGGTCCCGCATCCGATACCCAGAGAGGCATAATCTTGTTCGACGAATCCACCGCCCACAATTCCGACTCTAATTCCAGTGTTATGACAGAAGCCGAACCCACCACTGCCGAACAGCCCGAAGCCACCGCAGCTGCCGCCGAGCCCGAACAGGCCTCCGCGGCCGCTGAAGATAAAGCTGCCGCAGGCGAAGACTTCGCCTCCGCGCTCGAGAGCTTCACCACCGAGGCCGAGGAAGCCGTCAGCGAAGACCGCGTCATCAAAGGCACGGTGCTCAAGCTGACTCCGACGCATGTCGTCGTCGACATCGGCGCGAAGTCGGAAGGCATGCTCGCGCTTTCGGAAGTTCTCGATCACGAGGGCAACCCCAAGTTCAAGCCGGGCGATGAAATCGACGTGATGCGCGACAAGGGAGAGGTCGAGGAAGGCTACGTTCACCTCTCGCACCAGAAGGCGCAGCGCATTCATGCCTGGGAAGTCATCGAAAAGGCTTACACCGAGAAGAAGCCGATCAAGGCCGTGGTGGTCGATCGCATCAAGGGCGGACTCACCGTCGACATTCACGGTGCGCACGCGTTCCTGCCGGGATCACAGGTCGATCTGCGGCCGATCCGCAATCTCGATGGCATGAAGGGACAGACCATCGACGTTGCCGTGATCAAGCTCAACAAGAAGCGTGGCAACATTGTTGTATCGCGCAAGGAACTGCTCGAAGGCGAGCAGAACGAGAAGCGCTCGAAGACGCTGGAGCACCTGGAAGAAGGATCGGTCCTGACCGGAGTCGTGAAGAATCTTACCGAGTACGGCGCGTTCGTCGATCTCGGCGGACTCGACGGGCTGCTGCACATCACCGACATGTCCTGGGGACGCCTCACGCATCCCAAGGACCTGGTCAACGTCGGCGACCAGATTCAGGTGAAGGTTCTCAAGTACGACAAAGAGAAACAGCGCGTGTCGCTGGGATTCAAGCAGCTCACGCCCGATCCGTGGCTCGACGCCGAGCATCGCTACCCCGAGGGCGCGCACGTCGGTGGACGCGTGATCAGCGTAACCGACTACGGAGCGTTCGTTGAACTCGAGCAGGGCATCGAGGGACTCGTACACGTCAGCGAGATGACGTGGTCGAAGCGGATGAAGCATCCGTCGAAGCTGGTCAACGTTGGCGATCAAGTGGAGTGCGTGGTGCTCAACGTGAATCCGACGGAGCGCCGCATTTCGCTCGGCATGCGCCAGCTGGCGGCCAATCCTTGGGATTCGCTGCATGAGAAGTTCCCGGTCGGCATGACCGTCGAAGGACGCGTGCGCAATCTGACCGACTTTGGCGCGTTCATCGAGATCGAAGACGGCATCGACGGCCTGGTTCACGTCAGCAACCTGAGCTGGACCAAGCGCGTGAAGCATCCTTCGGAAGTGCTGAAGAAGGGCGATCGCGTGAAGGCCGTGGTGCTGGCGATCGAACCCGACAAGCGCCGCCTGTCGCTCGGTGTGAAGCAGCTGCAGCCCGATGTCTGGGAATCGTTTTTCGCGGGCCATCACATTGGTGACGTCGTACATGGCAAGATCTTGCGTGTGGCGGCGTTCGGCGCGTTCGTCGAGATCGCCGAAGGCGTCGAGGGACTGTGCCACAAGTCCGAAGCTACCGACGGAAACGGCCAGCCGCTGCATCTTGAGCCGGGTCTGGAACACGAATTCAAGATCATCAAGATGAATCCCGAGGAGAAGAAAGTGGGCTTGAGCATCCGCGCGGTGGGCGAAGAGGCCTCGCGCTCGGAAGTGGAAGCCTACAAGCAGCCGGTCTCGAGCACGAGTTCGACGATTGGCGAGCTGATCTCGTGGAAGCGCGCGAGTAACGAGAACAACTAGCTTTCAGCACTCAGCATTCAGCACTCAGCCCGTATAGAGCTGAGTGCTGATTTGTTTTTGGGTGTCCGCCTGGACGAGGTCCTCTTGCTACGAATCAATTAACTGTCGCGATA
>DATEJO010000269.1:0-4259 GCA_035277905.1 Candidatus Sulfotelmatobacter sp. | reverse complement strand
TATTCGACTCGAGCCCACGCTGGGCGGTAACCGGACCCTGCTAGACGGAAAAGATGTTTCTTCGCGAATCCGTGAGCGGGATGTAACGGAGGCGGCTTCGCGAGTATCGGTGCATCCCAAGGTTCGCGAGTGGATGGTGTCGCATCAGCGCGCGATGGGAGCTGGCGGAGGAGTTGTCATGGAAGGTCGGGATATCGGGACGAAAGTATTTCCCGATGCCGACCTCAAGATTTTTTTGGATGCCGATCCCGTGGTCCGGGAGCAGCGGCGCATGGCGCAGCAGAAGATTCAGGGAGAGGTTGCGGCCAGCGTCGCCGCCGAGTTGCGCGAGCGCGACCACAGAGATCGCACGCGCGCCGCATCGCCTTTAATTGCCGCTCCAGACGCGATACAGATCAATTCGACTGCGATGAGCGAGGATGAAGTACTTGCATCGGTCGAAGAACTGGTCGCGCGAAAGCTATCGTGAGAGAGAACTCTCGAGACTCACCCGCGTGCTGCAGAAGCGGCACGACGGAGTCCAGGGAACCGCCGAACCTTTGGTCGACCGGCCTTCTGCGCCAGCCACAGGTCTCTTTGCACCTGCATTTTGAGCCAGAAATCGGCCGACGTCCCAAGGGCTGCGGATAACCGCAGGGACATGGGAGCGCTAATTCCCGCTCGGCCGTTCAAAATTCTGGATAGATGGGCTCTGGTTACGCCAAGGTGGTGCGCCGCTTCTTTTACGCTGATGTCCCCGAGATAATCTCGTAGAACCTCACCTGGATGCGCCGGATTAAAAATCATTTAGACCTCAATCAGTGATAATCCTGATAGTCAACGAGGATTGCATTCTCCCCTTCGAACGCGAACGTCAGTCGCCAGTTGCCACTCACCGTAACAGACCAATGTCCCTCCAATGCGCCTCTCAAGGGATGAAGGTTGTTTCCCGGCGCATTCATGTCTTCGGGTTGGCTCGCCACGTCCAAGGCCGTAAGCAGTCTTCTCAGCCTTTCAGCATCTTTCGGCTGAATACCGGCTTTTGGCCCGCTTTCGGCGAACTTCTTCAATCCCTTGTGCCGGTAACTCAGGATCACCGTATAGTGTATAGTGTCACTATACGGTCGGCAACAGCATTTTGAGTGGTTCTAGGCTGTCTTTCAATTGTCGGTGGGTTCGACCTTCTGCGGCGGTGCCGGGAGTTCCTTCGCATTAGGCGGTTTCGGGCCCGTCACGCCGCCTGAAACACCCTCTTTCGGCCCGCCCGCGGCAGCCGCTTTGCGAATTTCGATATTGTCGTGTTCGTTGTTGACGACGATGTGGGACGCCCCATTGCCCACGATTCCGCTGGCGCGGGATTGCTTATCGTCGTTGTTCACTTTCACTTCAGCGAAATCCGACTGGATCTCGCCATCGCGCGTTTGCGCATCCACCCGGAAGCCGGCGCGTTCCGGCAGAGCGATCTGAATGTCGCCGTTGCGGTTGTCGATCTGGATGTTGCCGACCTTCCGCATTGCGAGTTCGATGGCTCCGTTGTCATCCTGCATGCGGACATCGCCGGTGACATCGTCGAGGTGGATATTCTTCGAGCGCGTTGTCAGGTGCAGCGGACCGGTAATCTGCTCCGCATGAAGTGCGTCGGAATCGAGGTCGAGCGAGCCGGCGATGCTCGAGAATTCCATGTCGGTGCGCGAAGACTTGAACGAAACGGTTTTGGCGATCCGCTCGAGCTTGATACTCTCTTGAAACTCTCCGTCGAGCGCCACTGCTCCTTTAATGTCGGCCACCGAGACTTCATCAACCCGGCCTTCGACATGGACGTCGCCGTTAATCTGCGAAATCTTCACTGAGCCTTTTTCCTGGCTTACCTTCACGCTGCCGTTGACGTCTTCGACGGATGTGTCGGAGTGCTGGGCGGAGAGGTCGACCGTGCCATCGCGGCCGACGACGCTCACATCGCCGCGGCGAGAATTAACGGTCAAGGGCGCCTTGCGGGGCAGCGAAATATCGAGATCTGTTTCAATCGGATGATCGCCCGCCCGCTCTACGTTGGCTTCGAGGGTCACAAGTCCGCCAATGGCCGTGATGGTCGGCCGGGTTTCGCCGTTGTACTTATCGGCGTCGCCCTGATTTTCTGCAGCCACACGCTTGCGGACGACGACCGTAATCTTGTTGTCGTCGGAGGCGTGAACCGTAACTGCGCCGCGCGTATCGATGACTTTCAGACCGGCTCCGGCGGGAAAATCTTGAACGAGTTGATCGTTGAAATTGTAAGTCTGCCCGCCGAATATGTTGGGAAAGTCGTCATCACCGAAGTTGAAATTGTTGCGGATCCCCGACCAGTCGACGTGCTCCAATTGCGTGGCGACGAGTCCGAAGACGACGATCATCACTACCAGCAGGACTCCGCCGGCGCCTATGCCGGAGGCGCGAGTCCCTTCGCGCTGCGCCTGCATGTGCTCGATCAGCTTGATGACGCCCCACAAGATCAGCAGCACCGGCCAGTAATTGGCGAACAAGTGCGCTAACCGGCCGACCGAGAGAACTCTCATTGTGCCGAGCAGAAAAATCGTGCCGACAATGATAAGCACGAACGCTCCGGCCATCGAACGGTGACGGCGCGGCGGCTGAGGAACGATCGGCGGAGGAGTCATGACTGGGCTAGACATTTTTCACCTCGCCAGAGGTGGACTGCGAGCCCGGGATGGAACTCGATCCCGGATCGGCAGGAGGTGGCGGAGCGGTGGGCGGAACTCCTGTTGCCGGAGGCAGAGGCCCAACGTGCCCCGTGTAGGAAGCATTGCTCTGAATCAGCTTGACGACTCCAATGACCAGCAGAATCGCCGGCCACGTTCTGCCAAAACTGATTCGCGAAGTGCTGTCGAGCAGGAATAGCACTCCCAGCGTGACCAGCATGGCTGGACCCATGAGGCGATTCGTGCGGCACCGGTCGCACTGGCAGCGGGCAATCGTGCTGCCGATCAGGCCCCAGTGTTTGGCAAAGAGCCACACGCCCATGAAGATCAGGATGAGCGGCCAGAAGCGGTCGAGCCCGAACTCAAACAATCCTGCCGTATGCAGCAGGAAGAGAACACCGAGGCCGATCAGGATCGCGGCTCCGGCGGGAACTTTCGTCCCTTCGAACTTTTCGCCGGCACCGAACGTCGCGGCCAGTCCGAATGGATCAGGGGCTGGTTCGCCCATCTGAAGAGCCTTCGCGGTCCGCACGGCATCGATGATCTGGTAGACGTAGAAGAATCCAGTCGTGATCGCCAGCATCGTGATCACGTACCACGGCAGATCTGAGCCCAGTCCCAGAATCAGCAGGACCATGATGACGAGGTGCGACAGTCCCTTCGCGTACTGCCCTGCGTACACGGCGCCTACGCCGATCGGGAAGAAGCCGGCAAGGATTCCGGCCACCGCCGGGTTCGGCCCGCTTGCCGGCCCTGGAGCAACCTTCAGGCCGAGCCCCTGATCCATGAATTGCTGATAGCCCGTTTGTGGCGGAGTATAGGGGGCGGCTGGCGGCGTGCCTTCCATGCGCGCAGCCAGGCAAGACTCGCAATAGATCACCCCTCTTACATCGCGGGTGCACTGATTACAGAGTGGCTTTCCGCAGGTGCGGCAGAATGCCACTGCAGCTTGATCGCTATGAGTGGCGCAGTTCATACGAACCTCCTGTACGTGGTCACCGACACTACAGGCAGATCGCAAGCATTCACTCCATTGAGACATGGACCCCGGTGAGCGGCAGCCAAGATCAATTGACCCTCCCTCTGGCTGTAATTCCGCTCCTGTTTTTGCTCGGGCTGTTGTGTTGTGTCGTTCTTGTGCTCCTTCCGTTCCTTTGGCGTGGACTCGACCGCCGGCGTCAGATTGCGCTTGATTCCGTGCAGCGCAGCCTGCACTTCATACACAGCCCGCACATTATCGAAGTAGCGGACAACGCGAGCCTGCGTATTGTAGTACGTGTGCCGGATTGCGGCCGGGCGCAAGTCGATTGAGCGGATATCCGATGGCTTCACCCCAGCGACCGTCAGTCCGACCGACAGCGCGAAGAATGCCATGCCGAAAGACATGGCGAAGCGCGGCTGCCGGACCATTGCCCACAGAGGCTCGAGGAACGACGCCTGTACGTGCTCCAACCACGAGACCCGCGGCTGACGCACAGGCTTGGGAGCCCATAAGCGTTGGGTGTCAACGCCCGTTGTGGATGCCAGGATATTCGTAACCAGACTGGCCGGAGGCTCCACCTCCGTGAGACCCTTCAGCCAGCC
>DATEJO010000268.1:0-10020 GCA_035277905.1 Candidatus Sulfotelmatobacter sp. | reverse complement strand
TTCATCTACAGCGAAGAAGGCGACTTCAGCGCGGGCGTCAAGAACAAGATGGCCTTCAAGGCGCAGACCCGCATCTGGGGCTACGATCTGAAGAAGGGCACGAAGGATGACGAACTGACCAACATCCGCGTCGACTCCGTGCAGGACAGCAGCGCGACCGCGCAGGATGCTTCGCCTCTGCAGGCTGAACGTGTATGGCAGCAGCAGGCGGAAGATAACGTCGTCGAGCGTCTGACCAGCGCTGGGTTGCTGGCTCCCGAAGGCGAGCTCGACCACATTCTTCAGACCGTCGTTAACAATCTCGAAGTCACCAACAATATTGATCTGCCCCGCCCGGTTCGCACTCGCGTGCTGCTGACGTCTCCGCTGGAAACTTTCAGCGTGGGCAACACGATCGTGATCAGCCGTGGATTGGTCGACGTTCTTCCCGACGAGGCCAGCCTCGCGGCTGTTCTGTCGCATGAACTCGCGCACATCGTGCTCGGACACAATCTGGGTTCGAAGTACGCCTTCAACGACCGGATGCTCTTCTCCGACGATGGCACGTACCAGAACCTCGGCTTCAAGCACATTCCGGAAGAGGAAGCCGCGGCCGACAAGAAAGCGATCGAGATCCTGAAGAACTCGCCCTACGCGCAGAAGCTCGATAACGTCGGCCTGTTCCTCAAGGCTCTGCAGGCGCGCGCTCCGCAGCTCGGCGCGCTGTTGACCACGCACTTGGGAAATCCTCTGGCCGAGAACGGCACCGTGACTCGTCTGCAGGCTCTCGAGTCGCAGGGACCGGCGCTCGACAACAACAAGCTGGATCAGATCGCCGCGCTGCCTCTTGGAGGACGCGTCAAGATCAACCCGTGGAACGACACGGCGGAAATGGTGAAGACGGCTCCGGTTGCTATCACTTCAGCCCGCGACAAGATGCCGTTTGAAGTCACGCCGTTCTTCCCGCGCCTGGCCCGGTATGGCGATAGTGCAACGCCCGCCGCACCGACCACCGCCGCGAATACGGCTCCGGCTCCAGCCAACTAGACGAAACTTGAAACACCGTGAGAGCGGCCCGCGAAGGGCCGCTTCCACGGTCTGAAGAAAACGGGACTTCGGCCCCAGAGGAAAGCTGTCTCGCCTCAAATACAAGTTCAACACCAAGGTGAAGTAAAAACACAGGCCGGGATCCGGAATTACCTTCCGGGATACCCGGCCTGAGTTCGTTTGACTCGTTTCTACTCCGAGTGTCGCGGGTGTCCGCGAAGCGTAATATCCAGCCCGATCATCGGCCCGACCACATTGATCCCGTAATTCCGAATACCCCAGTTCGGAGGCGTTCCCTGCGACATGTTCGCATTCGAAATGTGCATCCAGTTCAGCCCGGCCGTGAATGCATATTTTGGGGTGATGTTGTAGCGTAGCCCACTGCCCAAGTTCAGCGTGAAGGTAAAATCCTGGCCTTGCGCATACGGCACTCCCAGCGGCCCCTTCGCGTCGATATTTCCCAGCCCGGCACGCCAATCGATATACGGCGTCACACGCCAGTTGCGCGGCACAAAATTGCGCCGCATGCCCATGAGGTAGGAAAAGTAACGCGTTTCCGGCCCGCGCGGAATCGCAACCACCGCCCCGCTGAATTCCAGGTCCCAGTTGCCGCGCAAGAACAGGGGACCTCCGATGCCGCCAAGCTGCCAACGGAGGGAACCGATAATCGGCACTAGCGTGTATTTCAGCGGGTACGTGTTGTAGTTGTCCCCCATCATGAAATCGAACGGGAACGGAATGTTAACGGGCAACCAGCCGCCGTCGAGCGAGAATTCCAGCTTATTCCGGTAGAAGATGTTTTGATTGAAATCGGGTTTTATGGCTACCGGCTTTATCAGAGCGATGGCCGCGCTCTTCGCCCCCTCGCTCGAATCGTTCTTGGCCTTCAGTGCTGGATCCCTCGTGGGAGCTTCAGGAAACGATTCGCCGGAAGGTCCGGAATTAGCTCTCCTGGAAATGTTTGAGGGTGCGTCAGCTTTGTTGCTTGCCGGATCTGGATAGGGGGGAATCGATTGTGCAGATGCGGAGAGCGCTACCAGAAACGTTGCTAAGCTAAGAACAACCAACAGCCCTCTCACTCGCACGAGAAGCCTCCTGGGTCTTGTTGCCGAAAAACTAGGACGCCAGAAAGCCTTGAACTGTTGCTGAAAGGTTTGCCGTCATACGAGCCAGATGGTGACAGCTGCTTCGGCGATCAAGGTTGAATGAGATTCCAGGCTTTCGTTAACACAAGGGTTCCGCTCCGTTGAGAGCCGACACGGCTGTACCTACATTCCCGTGTGCACCTTATTGCACCAAAAGTGAACCTCTTGATTCCACACAGACTTTTCGCAAAATATTTCGCGCTTCTCCTCTTTTCTCACAGCGAATTCGTGTACTATGGCGCGCATCCATTCAGTTTCCCAGGGTCCTAACACAGCCACTCGTCTCACGTAGTCAAAACTAAATACGCGTGGAGATCCGATGGCAGCGAAGAACTGTCTTACTCGGTGGATCCCTGTTGTAGCTTTTTTTGTGAGCACCGCAGCAATTTTCCCGGCCGCGCAATCAGCGGCGCAAAACTCGCAGCCCTCAGCTTCTAAAGCTCCCAGCTCGGTTACCTCGACCACGATTCCTGCCTCGATGTTCGGCATGACAGCGCATACTGGCGTGCTGTTCGGAACTCCATGGCCCACCATGCCGATCTACGGCATGCGCCTCTGGGACACCAAGACAGGTTGGGCACAGCTTAATCCGTCAAAGGGCGTTTACGACTGGAGCACGCTCGACAGCTGGATCTCCGCCGTCAGCGCTAACAAAGCGCAATTGATCTACACCTTCGGACAGACTCCCGGATGGGCTAGTTCGAAACCGAACGACTCCAGCTGCGATTACGAAAACGGAGCGTGCGATCCGCCCAGTGATTTGAACTCCGACGGCACCGGCACCGACCAGCACTTCATCAACTTCGTCAGCGCGGTTGCCCAGCACGCGCCCAGCATCACCTACTGGGAGATGTGGAATACCCCTCACGACGTCAAGCAATGGACAGGGACCAATGCGCAACTCGTCCGCATGGTCAAAGATGCCAATACGTACATCAAGAAATACATTCCGGGGGCGAAGATTATCTCTCCGGCGAACGGCCAGCTGAAATATCAATATCCTGCGGCCAATTGCACTATGGCCGACAAAATGGGTGGATATCTTGCCGCGGGACTCGGCCAGTACATCGACATCATGGCGCTTCACACCTACTACACGAGCGTTCCCGAAGACATTGTCCCCGTCGTGCAGTGCTACCAGAGCACCATGAAAACCTACAACGTGAGTTCGCTGCCGCTCTGGTCAACTGAAGGGGCTTGGGGTTTCAATACGGATCTCCCGAACACAGTCGATCAAGAGGGATTCGTGGCGCGCCTCTATCTCTTGCTTTGGTCCAACGGCGTAGTCCGCCATTATTGGTATGCGTGGAACGATCAAAATACGGGAACTCTCTCGAATAACGGCGTGATTAATTCCGTTGGGAACGCTTACGAGCAGGTTGAAAGCTGGATGTCAGGCCGCACCATGAGTACTCTCTGCTCAGAGAACAGCAAAGGCATTTGGACCTGCGGATTAACAGGATCAAACGGCTACTCGGCGCAGGTCGTCTGGCATCCTGGAGGTAATAGTACCTACTCTGCTCCCAGCCAGTATGTGAATTATCTCGATCTCAGCGGCACACAGCACAACATCTCCGGCGGAGCCACAGTCACGGTTGGGGAACAACCGATCCTGCTGCAAAAGCCCGCCGGTAGCAATCAGAAGCCTCCCAATTTTGCGTTCAGCCAGGGTTCACCGTTCCCGGAAGTAGTTGCCGGCAGCAGCGGCACGAGCGGTTCGATCACCATTTCCTCCCAGAACGGCTTCACCGGAACGGTCGCTCTGAGTTGCCCGAGCACGTTCGGCACCGGAAGCTGCAGCATCAGCCCGACCTCAGTCAGCAAGTTCCCCGCAACGATAACGCTTGTCATCAACGGGACAAGCTTTTCGCCGGGCACGTATCAGCTCAATGTGCAAGGCTCCTCGGGATCTCTCACCAACTCCGTCAATGTACCGTTCAGCGTCGGAGAATTCTCGATCAGTGGCCCCGCATCTTTCTCGACCCCAACCTCCGGACAAGCGACGGCGAATCTCACTCTCGCATCCATCTACAACTACAGCGGACAAATCACCGCCACCTGCGATGCCACTGCGATCGCCGGCGCGCAGTGCACGTTGAGCGCATCAAGCCCGATCAGCCTAAGCAGCGGTGCTTCAGTGCCGGTGACGGCGACCCTCACAATTCCGAGCAATGCGACTGCGGGCACCTACAACATCACTGTCAACCTCGAAGGGACGAATGGTGATCCCACTCACTCGCTCACGGTTCCCGTCACGGTCGTATCCAGCGTCCAGGATTTCGGCTTCGGCGCATTCTCGCCGCCAACCCAGTCAATCGCTGCCGGACAATCCGCTAATTATGCATTCACCGTCAGTCCGGTCGGCACTTCCTTCCCGAACCCGGTGACTTTCTCCTGCGCAGGCCTGCCCGGACTTTCGCAATGCACCTTTACTCCCAATCCGGTCACGCCCGGCAATGGAGCGGCTGCCATCACGATGACGATCGCGACGACTCCGAACTCGTCAGCCGCCCGCCACATCGGATTCGGCGCGTTTCTCGTTGCCCCATGGTTGCTCTTGCCCGGATTCGTTCTCCTCGGTTCGGGACGAAAAGCTCGAGGCCGCAGATTCTGGCTGCTGACTTCCCTTCTCACCCTGTCCTTACTCGCCCTGACGCTGACTGCGTGCACCGGCGCCACCGGAATCAGCAACAACAGCACCGGCGTCCAACAACAACACCAAGGCACGCAGCCCGGCGCGTACCCGATCACAGTCACCGGCACATCCGGAACGCTCACGCACCAGGCAGCGGCCGTCACGCTGGTCGTCACGCAGTAGTTCGACCTAACAAAAAAATCCGGCTCCCAACACGGGAGCCGGATAGTCATTTCTCCAATTCACCCAAACGCTACGGCACAATCTTGAACAGCACCCCTCCGGCATTCGCCCCGCCGGCCTGCGCCGCTCCGTACAGATTTCCGCTCGCATCCCGCACCACTCCTCCCGGGAAGCCCCCGTCTTTCCTGCCCGTGAATGCGTGCAGAATCGTCATCTTCCACTGCGTGCCGTTCGGAGAGAGCTCAAACGCCGTCCCGCATCCGAAGTCGTTCATCACCTGGCAGCTCTGAAGATCCGCGCCGCCCGATTCCGTCGCTCCAAACAGATTTCCCGCTGTATCCATAATCAGCGGCGTATTCGGATACGCGCCATCCAGATGAGCTCCCGTAAAATTGTGCAGCACTCTCGCGCTCCACTTTCCTGAACTCTGCGTCAACTTGAAAACGACTCCTAACCCCTTCGTCCCTCCGCTGGTCGTTGTCCCATACAAATTCCCTGCAGAATCGATCGTCAACTGCGCATCCGGATTCGCTCCATCGCCATCGCTGAAATTGTGCAGAACGATTTCTGTCCAGCTGCCGGATTCATTCTTCAATTCGAAAATCAGCCCACACCCGCCCTGGCACTTCGAACTCGACCCGCCCAGTCCTGTCGTGCCGTAAAGATTCCCCGCCGCATCCCAGACCAGTCCTGCCACTTCGCCGCCCGCGGTGTTCGTTGTTCCCGCGCCGTCGCTTCCTGTGAAATCATGCAAATGAACCAGGGACCATCCACCAATCGATGACATCAACTCGAACACATATCCCAGATTGTCCTGCCCGCCCGTTGCATTCACGCCATACAGATTCCCCGCCGCGTCCAGGATCAGCGGACTCGGCGCGCTTCCATCCGAGCCTCCCCCAAACGTATGGATCACTCTCGCTGTCCACACGCCCGACCCGCCAGGCATGAGCTCGAACACGCTGCCGAAATAGGTGACCCCATAAAGATCGCCCGCCTGGTCCATCACGAGCGATCCCACTGGCACAGAACAGTCGTTCATCTTGCCGCAGTCGTAAATTTCGTCGTAAGTCCACCCGCCCTTGCCGTTCGGCAACAGCTCGAAAATGGTTCCCCAATTCCCCGTACCGCCGGCGGAATCCGCCCCAAATAGGTTCCCGGCATGGTCCATCATCAGCCCACCATACGGAATGTCTCCTCCCGAATTCGGATTGAAGTTTCGCACGACGCTATAGGTGGCGGCTTGCGCATAGACTGCGCACGAAAACATCGCGATACCTACTGCAACCAGAAATCCCAGGGATAACTTCTTGTTCACCACGGCACAACCCTCCTTGGACGCATGGAAAGTTTGTTCGGCCAAATTTTTCGGATTGAAAAGCAGACAGAAGCCCATCGGACTCGCGGCGGAGACGTATCCTTCTAAAGCCAGTTGGCGTAGTGTATCACCGGGAGGCGTGTCCGACATCTTGATTCCCCGAATGGGGAGATCATCGTGTCACGCCCCAAACCCCGCGTCCATACAAGGTTTACCGCAGAAGGGGCGTGCGGAATTTTGGATTCTGTGGATAATGGCAAGCCGCAGGCGGAGTCTACACTACCGTGCCGAGCATGAATTGGGCGTAGCGAAACTCACTCCGCAGCCGAACCACCCTATGCCGATATGAGCCGTCCCGTCAGCGGATCTGCGAATCGCGATCCCCCGCCGGGACTCGCACTCCGCCCGCAATCTTCGGAATCCCGAAGTGTCCTCCCAAATGCGCCAGGTCCAGCGGACTGATCGATCCCGTCACGGTAATCAATGTGACCTCATTCGCCCGCGCCACGAGCACCGCAATATTGCTGATCGCGTCATTTTCGAACCGCAGCCACAGATCCGTCGCGCCCGGACCGCCATCCCGCCCGTGCTTGTTCACAAACTGCTTCCAGCCCTCAGCGTGATATTCATTCTTCACCATCTCCAGCGCGCCCGGATCGTACATGCCCGCCTGGGCAAAGTGATAACGGTGGATCGAAACTCCGCTGACTCCCGCAATCACACGGCGGAAATCGTCATCATCGGAATCCAGCTTCGAGGCCAGCACCAGCATCGAATGGTCCAGCGTGAACTCCGTCTTCGACGACGCGCTCTCGCGCAATTCCTCAAGCCCTTGCGGACTTGGCTGTTCCACTGACTGAGCCACCCCCATCCCAGAGATCGCAACCGCAAACACCAAAATCATCACCGCCCGCGACAATCTCATAACCCTCACCTCATGATTAGACCGTGAATGCCACGAAAAGTAGCGCCGCAGCCTAACTTGTACCCGCGCATTCCGACTCTCGACAATGCATAGCCGGTAAAACCAAGATCATCCGCTAACTTGCTGAATTCACGTACGATCCACCCAGAACTCAACGGCCCTCTCTCACTCCAGCCAAGCGAACAAATCGGCGAAGCTGCTCGGTTGGGGCATGGAGCGACGTCCGCTGCCTGCCGCGCCGAGCCGGTCCTTGTGCTTTCACTCCGTGTTATGGCCAAATACTCCCGAAAGGATTCCTACATTCATGACTCCCCGCCGAACCGCTCTAGTTTTAACGCTCGTGCTCGCAACAGCAGCGCTGCTCGCTGCCACCAAGAAATCTCCCGAGCCCACACCGCAATCCTTCCTCGGACGCTGGGACCTGACGCTTAAAACTCCCGGGCGCGACTATCCCTCCTGGATCGAAATCACGCAGGACAACGGACAGTTCCACGCCCAGTTCGTCAGCCGCTGGGGAAATGCCCGCCCGCTGCCGAAAATCGAGATCACTGACAATCACATCATGTTTGTTTCGCCCAAGGCGGACGAAGACCGCAAAGACGACATGGTCTTCGAAGGCAAACTGTCAGGAAACGAATTGTCCGGAAGCACAACCGGTCCCGACGGAACTCCGTGGCAATGGACCGGCGTGAGGGCCCCCTCTCTCAAGCGAACAAGCCCGCCGAAGTGGGGAAAGACGATTCCGCTCTTCAATGGCAAGGACCTCACCGGATGGACCCCGAGCGATCCCAACGCGACCTCGAAGTGGACTGTGCAAGATGGCATTCTCGTCAGCCCCGGCCGCGGCCCCGAACTTATCAGCAACGCCAGGTTCAACGACTTCAAGCTGCACGTGGAATTCAATTGCGCCAAGGGATCCAACAGCGGTGTCTATCTCCGCGGACGCTACGAACTCCAGATCGAAGACGATCCTGTCCCCGAAGGCCCCACGATGCGCACCGGAGGCATCTACGGATTTCTCGCTCCCTCGCCCGAACAGCCGCGTCGCCCAGGAGAATGGCAGACCTACGACATCACGCTGATCGGCCGCACCGTCACCGTCCTTCAGAACGGAAACATGATCATCGACAAACAGGAAATCCCCGGTATTACGGGCGGAGCAGTTGACAGTCACGAAGGACAGCCCGGCCCCATCTACCTCCAAGGCAGCGAAGCCGGCCACGTCTCCTTCCGAAATATAAAAATCACGCCATCTGAATGATTCGGATTTCACGGATGTGACGTGGGTGCCCCACTTCTGGCCGGTGTTGCCAGAAGTGGGGGTTTCTCCTCTCCGTGCTTCCGTGCCTCCGTGAAACAATCCACCGAACAGAACGAAACTCGCCAACCCGCGCGCGGCTGTAAAATTCTTCCTGCGTGTCCGTTGCTCATCAACCCGCTTTCCTGCGCACCATCTTCCACGTCGACATGGACGCATTCTTCGTGTCCGTGGAAGAACTCTATGATCCGTCTCTGAAGGGGAAAGCGGTCGTCGTCGGAGGACAGCGCCACGAGCGCGGCGTTGTTTCCGCCGCATCCTACGAAGCCCGCAAGTTCGGAGTCCACTCCGCCATGCCGCTGCGCACCGCGGCCAAGCAATGCCCCCACGCCATCTTCGTCGATGGACATCCCGAGCGTTACCGCGAATACTCCCAGCGCGTTTACAAAATTCTGGGCACATTCACTCCGCAACTCGAAATGGCCTCGGTCGATGAAGCCTACCTCGACATGACCGGTACCGAGCGCCTGCACGGGCCTCCGCTCAAAGCCGCGCACAATCTGCATCAGCGGATGAAAGCCGAGACCGGTCTGAACTGCTCGGTCGGAATTGGTAGCTCGCGCCTGATCGCCAAAGTTTCCTCGGGACAGGCCAAACCCAACGGCATCCTTTTTATTGTTCCGGGCGAAGAGGCAAAATTCCTCGCGCCGCTCGATGTTCGCGAGATTCCCGGTGTCGGCAAAGTCATGGAGTCGCATCTCCACGCGCTCGGCATCAAGAAAGTGGGAGACCTTGCCAGGCTCGAAGAGCACGAACTGGAAGAACGTTTCGGAAAATGGGGACTCGCGCTTGCAGGCAAGTCGCGCGGCGAAGATGCCGGGGGATGGTTCGACAACGAAGTCGGCGCAGATCTCGACGCCAAATCAATCAGCCACGAACACACCTACAATAACGACACTGCCGACGTAGCCCAACTCGAATCGACGCTGCTGCGTCTTTCAGAAATGGTCGGACGCCGCCTCCGGGAAGCCAATTTTTACACCCGCACCATCCAGCTTAAACTTCGCTACAAGGATTTCACCACGATCACTCGCGCTCACAGCCTGCCCAATCCGACGCAACTCGATACAGAAATTTTCGAGCAGATTCGTGCGCTCTTTCGCAAGAATTGGAAGAAAGGAATGGAGGTTCGTCTGCTCGGAGTCCACGCCGCTTCATTCACAACAGAACCGGCGGCGCAAATCGATCTGCTCGAAGGAAATCGAAGTCAACGTTGGAGAGATGCTCTGGCCGCCGCCGATAAACTGCGCGCCAAATTCGGAGACTCAAGCGTCGGCCTCGCGGCGGGTCTACGCGGAAGCTTCCGCGAACGCACCCACGAAAACCCCGCCGGCCTTCCGGGGAAGAACAAATCCAAAAAAGAAGAGTGACGTTGAAAAGTATCCGAAGCGGGTGGCCCCACTTCTGGCCGGTGTTGCCAGAAGTGGGGATTTTGGTCCTCGCGTAGCCGACTATCCCTCACCCTCACCC
>DATEJO010000267.1:0-3496 GCA_035277905.1 Candidatus Sulfotelmatobacter sp. | reverse complement strand
GACATGAAGCTCACCATGGTGGACTTCACCAATCCCGACACGCTGAAGAGCCGCACCGACGGAGAGCTGTTCTACATCATCAAGAATGGCCACAACGACATGCCCGCCGAAGGCCCGCGCGTCAAGACGGAAGAGGTGTGGGACCTGGTGAATTACATCCGCACGTTCAACAAGAAGCCAGCCACGGACTCCCGTCCAGCTGCGCAGTGAAACGATAATAAAGTGGATTTTGACTTTCGGGAAAGGATGCCTTCAAAAAAGAAGAAGCCCGCCGCAGCGGGCTTCCGACGTTATGCAACCCAAGTGGCTGGATCGCATCAACCTGTCGACGAGGCGATGGACCTTGTCGTTTTATAGGCGAACGATTTTGGATCCGCTCTAGTTCCCGGTGTTTCCCTTTCCACCGCCGCCACCATTGCTGCCATTCCCGCCACCGTTTCCATTCCCATTTCCATTGTTGCCATTTCCGTTCCCACCACCATTACTACCATTGCCGCCGCCATTGCCATTGCCATTTCCGTTGTTGCCGTTTCCATTTCCGCCGCCGTTCCCGCTGCCACTTCCGCTCCCACTTCCACTCCCGCTTCCACCACTGCCGCTCCCACTCCCACTCCCACTTCCACTCCCACTTCCACCACTGCCGCTGCCCCCACTCCCGCTGCTGCTGTTGCTTGCACCGGTTGCTCCGAGCCCTGCTAAAGCCTGGCAAGCCTGTTCCGATCCCGCGAGCGCTCCCGACGTATCCGAGTGAATCGCTCCATCCTCGCAGGTGCAGAAACTCGTCACTCCCGTGTAGTTGGCCTTGATCGGTACGGCCGTCGCGTAATAATTCAGTGCCGGGGGCCCTCCCGCTGCCGTCGCCACGAAGCTGTATCCGCTCTTTTTCCCCGATGCCAGCGCTCCATCGATCAGGCACGGCGTGCTCGCGTCCGGATGGCATGGCGTCGATCCGAGCAGTCCCAGATTCTGCGCGTAACCCAGCCACGGATAACTGACGCTGTACATCACCATTGCGGAGTTGATCGTCCGCAGCCCCTCCGCGGCCGCAGCCTCGTTGGCTGACATGCGGGCCCGCAACAAGTTTGGTATTGAAATCGCCGCCAGAACCAGAATGATTCCCACTGCAATCATTAGCTCAATCAGTGAAAAGCCTTTATTTTTCCGCATCTTAGTTGTCCTTCCAGCCATGTATGAAATCCGAACAGACATAGTCAGAGAAATAATCGCAAGTTCAAGACCACCCCTTGATCTCGCGCAACTGCCTGATTCCATGGGGTTCCGCCTCTGGTCGCACCAAAGGGAAGGGAAGGATATGTCTATCCGACGAACGCAATTCCGGTTTTCGGACGCTCGTCCTTGTGGGAAGAAGTGTGCGGATCGCCGCGTGCAGTTCGGCCTGGGCTTGAGCCGTTCGCGAGGTTAGATCGGGATTTCTACTGCAAAAAGAAAGAGCCCGCCGCAGCGGACTCCATCAGATTTCGCTTTTCGTTGAGATCAGGATCAGCGTTTGCGATGCTGGCTCGCGTTACCCAGCCCGCCGAAACTTTCCCGCCGCTTCCTCTTTCGCTTCAGGCAGCAGTCCTACCACGCCGCGCAAACTGTCCCACGCGGCCTCACTCAGCGACGGTTCCGCACTCACGATGTCGCGGATCATGTCCCACGCGGCCATATTCAACGCGCCCTCCGGAGGCATCCCCATCGCCAGCGACACCGCGCACTGCGGACAAAAGCATATCCGGTTTGCCGCCGACTTCTGTCGCGGACGCACTCCAACTGTCTGCGCAAACATGTATACCGCCACCGATTTGTCCCCAGTCGCAATCTCCCGCCGGCATCGTAAGCACGTGATCGCTTGCATCATCCCCCCGAGCCTTCTGTCGTTCTCCTTTTACTCTCAGCTACAGGTTCGGTGAACTTCAAGTAAGTAGAAAGATTCCACCGCAGCCCAGGCCCGAAGCTGCTGCTTCGCCAGAATCCGTCGCGCGTTCAAAAGCAGCGAAACTTTTCCTCTTGACACCCAAATCGCGTAACTGTATGGTTACATATTATGCGTCACCGATCGGTTACATATTCGCCAGCGCGAGATCCGGAAGCCGCCTTCCAGGCCCTCGCCGATCCGACCCGCCGCGCTGTCCTCGACCTGTTGCGTCGCGGCAGCCAGCCCGCCGGACAAATTGCCCAGGCATTTCCCATCTCCCGCCCTGCGATCTCGAAGCACTTGCGCCTCCTGCGCCGGGCTCACCTCGTTCGTGAGCACCGCGAAGGGCGCAATCGCGTCTACCAGCTCAATCCCGAGCCGCTCCGCGCGGTCGACTCATGGATCGAGCAGTACCGCGTCTTCTGGACCGCAAGCCTGAATAACCTGAAAGCATTTGTCGAAGCCGAGTATGAGCGCGAGACCGCCGAAGGCGGGCCCGCGCAGGAACTACCGAAATCCACGGGGAAGAAGCACTGAAGGAATGCAGCCGAGATACCGAAGAAAGGAAAATCTTATGACTACAAAGCCAACGCCGAAATCGAATTGCTACCAACTCCTGATCCTTGCCGTTCTAGCCCTGGCCGCGGCCGTCGCCGCAGCCCAGCCGCCCTCTGAAACCGACGCGCAAAAAGCGTTCGCCTCCATCAAGACTCTGCCCGGCACCTGGGAGCAGAAAATGCCGGACGGTAAGATGCTCGAAGTGACCTACAAAGTCGTATCCAACGGATCCGCCGTGATGAGCGAGATCATGGTGCCCAACGAAGACATGATCTCGATGATTCATCTCGACGGCCCCAACCGTCTGCTGCTGACGCACTATTGCGGAGCAGGGAATCAGCCGCGCATGCAGGCCGATGTTTCTCCCGACGGTAAGACCATCACCTTCAATTACGTCGACGCTACGAATCTCGCCTCGCCCGACGCCGGACACATGACGCGCATGGTTCTCACCATGCTCGACGACAACCATCACACCGAAGAATGGATCTTTAATGATCACGGCAAGGTGCACAAGGAACTTTTCGACCTGCGCCGCAAAATGTAATCTGGGTGCCCGCCTCAAAGGGCGGGCACTTTTTAGGATTGAAAAGTCATGGCAACTACGAAAGTCACTCCCGATCAGGACACCATCGTCAGCGAGATTGATATCACTGCTCCACCGGAGCGCGTGTTCAAGGCACTCTCTGACGCGGCCGACATTCGCCGCCGCTCTCCGCAGCTTCATGCATACGAGATGGAGCTGCGTGTGGGTGGAAAGTGGTTTCTGGAAATGCACCAGCCCCATCGCGGAAAGAGCATGGTCCGCCACGATGGTGAAATCCTCGAGCTCGATCCGCCGCGGCTGCTGGTTTATACATGGACCGCCAACTTCCATAACGATCCGAAGCATCGCAGCATCGTACGTTGGGAACTGACACGGACGAAATCGGGGACTCACGTCAAGATGACTCACAGCGGGCTCGCCACTGAGCCTGAATCCTCGAAAGAGTACGCGCAGGGCTGGCCCGGCGTGTTACA
>DATEJO010000266.1:0-5071 GCA_035277905.1 Candidatus Sulfotelmatobacter sp. | reverse complement strand
CTGCCTTCGTTGGTGTAGGTGCCGACGTAGAAGAGATAGGTGCCCTTCGCAGCCGGCGCGGCGTTCGCTGCGAGAGTTGTGGTCAGGATCGCAAAAGAGACGAGGACAGAGCGGAAAACATGACGCGAGATTTTCATTTGGGTATGGGAACGCATTCTTGGGTATTTGCGCAAGATAGAAAAAAATTGAACCACGAAGGACACGAAGTATCACGAAGGATAACCAGGGCAACCCTCCTTCGTGTTCCTTCGTGTCCTTTGTGGTTCAGCGGTTTTCTCACTTGGTGAGGACCACCGGTACGTGGTAGTTGTACGGCCAAACCTCGACGCTGATGGATTTACGCTGATTGAAGGCATCGAGGGTCATCGGGAATGCGACGAGGATGGTTCGGGTAACGCTTCCGCCCGCGGGAATTTCGGTTTCCGGCGCGAGTGCGGGCTGGGCTCCATTCTTGAGAGCCGGGAAGGCTTGGAAGTAGCGGTCGAAATCAACAGCTGATCGGGCGTCGGCCTTTGTGTCTCCACTCCCAGTTTTGACGATGCCATGCAGTCCTTGAATATACATGGCCTTGTCGCTGGTGTTGTGGAGGGTGAAGGTGAGGGCGGCCATCGTAGTCGTCTGTCCGGGAACCTCGACAGCGACGACGTTATCAAGCGATCCGGCGCCTTGCGGCTTGGGGCGCTTCGCTACTGACGCGATGATGACGACGACCAGGACAATACCAAGGGCGATCAGAAGAATTTTCGCCGGCGGTAGATTTTTTTTCGCGGTGCCGTATTCTTCGCCGATGTTGATGGTCGGACCCTTCGGAGCGGCGGGCGGCGTCGTGGCTGCCGGAGCCTGCGGCGGCGGAGTGGTCGGGGAAACTGGGGGTGGTTGGTCAGGCATAAGTCGTCCTTTGTCGGATTCTACGCCTGCCGGTGTGGTGGCAGGGACGCAGCAACGATAGCCGGGGGGCGCCGGCGCTACTGACGTCTGTCATTTATCGTCCTTAGGGGCCGGGATCTCTGCAACCACTTTCAGATCGCGATCATTGCTGTTCCAGACTTGCTCGCGTATCGGTCGCGGCAGAATGACGCAGCCTTCGGAGGCTCGGCCGGGATGTTCTTTCGAGTCGCCGTGCATGAGGAATCCGCTGCGGCCGAAGGTTTCAGTTCCGGAGACTGGATTGAGCCTGAGAACAAACGGACCGTGATCTTCGCTGTTGACCGGAGGGCCCGTGATGGTCCAGTCGCCTTGGGGAATCGGGCCAACGTTGTGGACATTCTGAAGAGTGGGATTGTTCTTGCCTTCTCCAGCACCGGAATATCCGGTGGCGACGTGGGTGCCATCTTGTTCGAGGTCGCCAGTTTTCTGGGAGTAAGTCCAGGCTTGGCCTTGGAGGTTGTTCGTTAGAGTTTCGGGATCGTGGTTTGAGTCCATAAGCGTGAAAAACAAATTCAGATCACTTTCTGTAAAATCTTGGATCTATTGAAGTTACGCGCGCGATTCCCGAATTTTGGTCCGCAAAATCTTGATTCCACATGGTTTATACGTAAAATCTTGCGCAATAAAGAGTTAGCGAGTCGTGAGTCCGTAGTCCCTCGGGTTGAGTTCGTTGGGACCGCAGTCAGGAAAATGCCACAGCGATCGGACTCTTTCTGGCCTACTGAGGTGTGAATGCGCACGTTGTCATTGTGCGCCGTTGGTTGTTATGGTCAAGGTTGTACGTCACAATCGCCGAAACAAATCTGTGGAAAAGTTTTTTTGCCGCTGATCAGACGTAGATCGCTTCGCCTTAGACTCAACGAAAACCCCGACTTCTCCCAAAATCTGGGAGAAGTGGGGCACCCAAAACCTTAATCCTTTCCCACACAACTTTCGCCAAACATTCTCCTACGACTGCGATCCCCAATCGTGTTTCATGGCTTTTCTGAACTTTTCCACAGGCAGGGTGTTGAGCACATCGTCTTTGGTCAGCCATGCGCGGCGGGCTTGCAGGACGCCGAAGCGGATCTTTTCCATGTGTGAGATGTGGTGGGAATCGGTGTTGATGACAGTCTTCACACCGTGCTGCTTGGCCTGCCGGAGGTTGGCGTCGTTGAGGTCGAGGCGGTCGGGATAGGCGTTTAATTCCATGGCGACTTTGTGCTTCGCGGCTGCGGTCAGGACCGCGTGCATGTCGAAGGGATAGGAGTCGCGGCGAAGCTGGATGCGTCCCGTGGGATGTCCGATGATCGAAGTGTTTGGGTTCTCGATCGCTTTGATGAGCCGCTCGGTCATCTTGGCAGATTCCTGATTGAAGACCGAGTGGACGCTGGCGATGACGAGGTCCATCTGGGCGAGGACGTCGTCGGAAAGATCGAGATCGCCGTCCGGAAGAATGTCGACTTCGATCCCGGCGAAGATCTTGATGCCGTCGATCTTTTTATTCGCTTCGCGAATGCGCGCGATGTGCTCGACGGCGCGCTTATCGTCGAGCCCGTTGGCGAAGGCAAGATTCTTCGAGTGGTCGGTGATGGCCATATATTTGTAGCCGCGCTCTTTGGCGGCCTCGGCCATCTCTTCGATGGTGTTGCGGCCATCGGTTTCGACGGTGTGCATGTGGACGTCGCCCTGCAGATCTTTCTGCGTAATCAACTGGGGCAGGGCGTGATTCTGGGCTAGGTCGATCTCGCCAAGATTCTCGCGCATCTCGGGCGGGATGTAGTCGAGCTTGAGCTTGGCGTAGATTTCTTCTTCGGTCTTTCCCGCGACGGGCTTTTCCCCTTCGAGCGTGGCGAGCGAATATTCGTTGAGCGTATATCCCATCTTGAGGGCGCGTTGGCGAAGCGCGACGTTGTGGGCTTTCGATCCGGTGAAATATTGCATGGCGGCGCCGAACGATTCCGGCGGCAGAAGGCGCACGTCAACCTGCATGCCGTTGCGGACGTGGAAGCTGATTTTGTTGTCGCCGCTGGCAATCACGTCCATGAGCGGCGGATATTTCGCGACATAGGCGATGGCTTCTTGGCGTCCAGCTTCGGTGGTACAGGCCTTGCCGGTGACCAGGATGTCGAGATCACCGACGGTTTCGCGTCCACGGCGAAGTGATCCGGCGGGCGTGATCTTGTCGATGCCGGGAAATTTTTCGACGTACGCGGTGATCTTCTCGCATTCGAGTTCCGCGGCATCGATGAGAAAGCGTCCGCCGATGCGGCGGTAGTCCTGAATGGCTTTCAGCAGCTTCGCTTCGTGCTTCTCGCCCATCCGCGGGAGCTCGCGGATTTTTCCTTCAAGGCAGAGCTTCTCGACGCCATCGACATCGGAGATTTTGTAGGCGCTCCAGATTAGCGCGATCGTTTTTGGGCCGAGCCCCTGAATTTTCAGGAGCTGCAACATTGATGGGTGATACTTCTGTAGCAATTCCGCCTGCACTGCGAGCTTGCCGGTATTGAAGAGTTCCTGCAGATTTTGCAGCATGCCTTTGCCGATGCCGGAAATCGCGAGAACCTGCTTGGGCTCGCTGATGATGTCCTTGATCTGGTGCGAATGATTCTCGATTGCCTGCGCGGCATTGCGGTACGAACGGATACGGAAGGAATCCTGCCCGTCGATTTCGAGAAGGTCGGCGGTTTCGTAAAGGATGTTGGCGATCGCCTTGTTGTCCATGGACAAGGGTAGGGTAAACAAAGTTGGGCGGGAGAGCCAGTGCGGGCGTCCTCAGCAGCTGAGGTCCCACGGAAAAGTCGATCCATATCTGAACGCAACTTTGCAGAACAAAAGACCAATCGCTCTGGCAACGAAGCAGTTCCAGAAGGACAGAAAGTAGGACGATGTTCAAATTTGCGGACCGGAGGGAAGAAGAAACACAACCAGCGGAAGCTCCGGGGGAACGGAACGAGAGAGCAAATTCAGTGAACAGGCCTGCTGCGCTGATCGCGTCTTGTCAGGCGTACTGCTCAGGGTTACTGCGTTTTTGTGACGTTTGCCGCCTGCGGACCTTTTTGACCTTCTGTGATTTCGAACTCCACCTGGTCGCCTTCCTGCAGGCTCTTGTATCCCTCCGAGCTGATTGCGCTGTAGTGCACGAACACGTCTGGCCCATCATTCCTGCCGATGAACCCGTACCCCTTGGCATTGTTGAACCACTTTACGGTTCCTTTCAAACGGTCCACTGAACCCCCTTCGTTCTGCCGTACTTGCACGTCCTCTCTCTTTTTGGGGTTCAAGGACGTGCCCGCAGTCGTTAAATGAGATGCATTTTGTCCCTGTAGGGGTAGGCTGTCAAGAAAGTAACTACAGCCCCTGAGGCGGGGACTGCATGGAGAACGGATTCGCCGCCTAGCGCGCTTTTTGCGGAGATTTTTTCGAAGGCTTTAGTCGCGTGGTGTGATCGAGCCACAGCACGGACGAGATGGTCTTGGCGTCTCGAATCGTGCCATTGAGTATCATTTGCACCACCGCAGGCAGCGGCGTCAGGCGCTTCTGAATGACCTCGTCTTCTTCGGGCTCGGCTTCGCCCAGGCGCAGTCCAGTTGCGAGATAGACCGCCATGGTTTCGGCGACGAATCCGGGACTGGCATAAAACTTCAGGATGCGGCGCCAGTGTGTGGCGCGATATCCGGTCTCTTCGATCAATTCGCGCTTCGCAGCCTCGAGTTCGTTTTCGCCGGGATCGATGCGTCCGGCGGGCAATTCCCAGAGGTAGTCGCCGGCGGCGTGGCGGTATTGCCGCTCAAGCAGAACGCGCGGTGTGGCGCGGGAGTCATCAACAGCGAGAACGACGATTGAGCCGGAGTGGTGAACGAGGTCACGGCGGACCTTGATGCCTCCGGGTTCGAGGACGTGGTCGGTCGAGACCCAGAAGACGGGTCCGCGATAGACGGTGCGGGAAGAGACGAGGCGGGCTTTGGGCTGTTTCGCGGAGCGACGCTTGCGCGGAGATAGCGGTTTCGGCATGGAAACAATATAAAGCACGGGCTTCCGGCTCTCGGCTTCCGGACTTGCGTGTGGGTTGGGATCACTGGGATTGAGAACTGCTTCTGGTATGCTGCCGGGCATGACGGGGAAGGCGCGCATCGCGATTGTTGGAGCGGGAAATCTGGGCTCG
>DATEJO010000265.1:0-5380 GCA_035277905.1 Candidatus Sulfotelmatobacter sp. | reverse complement strand
GATGAATCCACCGACGTCGGCCCGCTCATCCGCGGCAGCGATGCCGCCCGCACCATCGCCTGGATCGAAGAAGCCGTTCACGACGGCGCGCGCCTGCTCTGTGGAGGCCGCCGCAACAAGCTCATCGTCGAGCCCACCGTTCTCACCGGCACGCGCCCCGACATGAAAGTGAATTGCAATGAAATTTTCGGACCGGTCGTCACCGTCGAGCCGTATAACACTTTCGATCAGGCGCTGCGCCAGGTGAACAGTTCCTCCTACGGCATGCAGGCCGGAGTTTTCACGCGCGATGCGAACCTGCTGTTCCAGGCCTACGAAGAACTCGAAGTCGGAGGCGTGATCGCCGGAGACATTCCTTCCTTCCGCATCGATCACATGCCTTATGGCGGCGTGAAAGATTCCGGCCTTGGCCGCGAAGGCCTCCGCTACGCCATCGAAGAAATGACCGAGCCGAAATTGCTCGTGATGAATCTCCGCTGAGCGACCGGGTATTCGAGTGTCGCAGGTCTCTTCACCATTACCGTTCTCTCGTTGAAAATTTCAACAAACTTTCGCGGCATTTTTCACCTTTCAACGTATTCGAAATTTTTTTCTTCATCAAAATTGAAAAATCCGCGACAAACTCCCGCGAAATATTTATAATTCCCAGTTCCATACAACGCAGAAAACCTGTGGGTGGTTTTCTTTTCGACAACAATTGACGCATCGAGCTAGCGGGACGGCCCAGCCGGGTCTGTCCACTCAGATCGCAATAGGGAATGTCGCAGATCTTTCATCGCAGTACGAATAGTTTGTCTCGCGCCACGATATTTGGCGCAGTCTTCGTCGTGGCAGCGTTGGTTTGGGTCGCATACGCGATTCAGGGCTCTCCGTATATCACCTACGCCGGCGTCCGCAAGCCGCAACCGGTTCCGTTCAGTCATCAGCATCACGTCACCGGACTCGGCATCGACTGCCGCTATTGCCACACTTCGGTCGAGACCTCGAGCTTCGCCGGAATTCCTCCGACGAAAACCTGCATGAACTGCCACTCGCAGATCTGGACCAACGCCAAGCTGCTTGAGCCCGTCCGCGCCAGCTATCGCTCCGGCGAATCGCTGCAGTGGACGCGCGTCAATGCGTTGCCTGACTTCGTTTATTTCAACCACAGCATCCACGTCACCAAGGGCGTCGGATGTAACACCTGCCACGGCCCGGTCGACCGGATGCCGCTGATGTATCAGCAGGAATCGTTGCAGATGTCGTGGTGTCTTGGCTGCCACCGCGCGCCGCAGGAGAATCTCCGCCCGCGCGATCAGGTTTTCAACATGCGTTACCAGCAGCCAAGCGGCTCGAATCCGGTTGTATTCGACGGTCAGAGTTATACCGACCAAACCGCGTTGGGTATGGCGTTGGTGAAGAAATACAACGTCCGCAACGTGAAAGACATAACCAGCTGCAGCACCTGTCACCGCTAAGAACTAAGAACTGAGAACTGAGAACCGAGAACTGCAGTCGAATGACGAACGATAAAAACCCGAACGGCGCGCATCGCGAGGACGTCTGTCCTTCCAAAAAACTGGACCTGAACTCCGTCCGCGAAAAGATCGACTTTGCCACCGCGCACGACGCCGCTCAAAAAACCGGCCCCGAATACTGGCGCTCGCTCGAAGAACTCGCCGGCACCGCGGAATTCAAAGAGGCCCTGCATCGCGAATTTCCTAAGGGTGCGTCCGAATGGCTCGACACCGTTTCGCGCCGCGGATTCCTTAAGGTTCTTGGCGCCTCGCTCGGCCTCGCCGGCATGACCGGATGCGTGAAGATGCCGCTCGAGCCGATCGTCCCTTACGTTCGCCAGCCCGAAGGCGTCATTCCTGGCCGTCCGCAGTATTACGCCAGCGCCGTCACGCTCGGCGGATACGCCAATCCGGTCCTGGTCGAAAGCCATCTCGGACGCCCGACCAAGATCGAAGGCAACGATCAGCATCCGCTTTCGCTCGGCGGTACCGACATCTTCACGCAGGCCGAGTTGCTGACGATGTACGATCCCGACCGCTCGCAGAGCGTCATGTCCATGGGCGATCAGCGTTCGTGGGCGTCGTTCCTGAGCACGATTCGCGGACCGCTCGCCGCGCAAAAATCTCTGCAGGGCGCGGGCATCCGCATTCTCACGCGGACGATCACCTCGCCCACGCTCGCCGACCAGATTCGCAATCTGCAGAAGGTTTATCCGCAGGCGAAGTGGCACGTCTACGAGCCGCTGAATCGTGACAACGTTCTCGAAGGCGCGAAGATGGCCTTCGGGCAGCCGGTCGAGACGCGCTACGACTTCACCAAGGCCGATGTCGTCGTCTCGCTCGACGCCGATTTCCTCTACGCCGGATATCCCGGCAACGTGAAATACATCCGCGACTTCGCCAGCCGCCGCAATCCCGACGGCAACATGAACCGCCTGTACATGATCGAGAGCATGCCGACGTCAACCGGCGCCAAGGCGGATCATCGGATTCCGGTGAAGACGTCCGATGTACCAACGCTGCTTGGTAAGCTTCAATCGTTGGTGGGGCTGCAGTCGAAGTCGCTGTACACGTTGACAGATGATTCGCGGAACCACGAACTAGGGTTTGTGAATGCGCTTGCCGCAGACCTCAATCGGACCCACGGTGCCAGCTTGGTCGTCGTTGGTGATCATCAACCGCCTGCGATCCATGCACTCGCTCACGCCCTGAATGCGCAGCTCGGCAACGTCGGCAAGACCGTCTTCTACACCGACCCCGTCGACGCAAATCCGGTCAATCAGTTCGACTCGCTGAAAGAACTTATTGCCGATATCAACGGCGGCAAAGTCGATCTGCTGATCATCCTCGACGGAAATCCGGCGTACGACGCTCCAGCCGATCTGAATTTCGCCGAAGTGCTCAAGGGCGGCAAGGCTCCGCTGCGCGTTCATTACGGCCTCTACAACAACGAGACCGCCGAGCTCTGCAACTGGCATGTTCCCGCGACGCACGAACTCGAAGCCTGGGGTGATGCCCGCGCCTTCGACGGAACTGTCAGCATCATTCAGCCACTGATCGCTCCTCTTTATAACGCCAAGAGCCCAATCGAATTCGTGGCGATGCTCTCCGGCCAGGCGGACGCCAGCGGATACGACATCGTCCGCGCATACTGGCAGAAACAGCACACCGGCTCCGACTTCGAGCCTTTCTGGCGCAAGTCGCTGCATGACGGCTGGATCGAAGGCACGGCCTTTGCGCCAAAGACACTGACCGCAAAGTCGCCAACAGCGCCGTCTGCCCAGTCGAACCCCGTCGACGCCAACACCATCGAGCTCAACATCCGCCGCGATCCCACCATCTACGACGGACGCTTCTCCAACAACGGCTGGCTCCAGGAATTGCCCAAGCCGATGTCGAAGCTCACTTGGGACAACGCGATCCTCATGGGCCCCAAGATGGCCGAGCGCCTGCAGATCGCGACGAAAGATGTCGTCGAGCTCGAGCTGAACGGAACCAAAGCCAGCGGCGCCGTCTGGATTCAGGCCGGACACCCCGATAACTCCGTCACCATCACTCTCGGCTACGGACGCACGCACGCCGGACGCGTCGGCACCGCGCAAGGCTTCAATGCCTACCCCTTCCGCACCAGCACCGCGCCCTACTTCGCGACAGGAGTTCATCTCCGCAAGACCGGAGATATCTACGAGCTCGCCTCCACGCAAGGCATGCAGTCGATGGACACGCCCGACGGCGCGCACCGCCCGCTGGTTCGTGAGACTAGCTTGGAGGAATACAAAAAGAATCCGAACTTCGCTCACGAAGAGGAACCCGACGTTCCCAATGAGCTCACGCTCTACAAGCCCTATCCGTATAAAGAAGAGGCGTACGCGTGGGGCATGTCGATCGATCTCAACAAGTGCGTCGGCTGCAATAACTGCATGCTTGCCTGCCAGTCGGAAAACAACATCGCCGTTGTGGGCAAAGAGCAGACGCTGCTCGGCCGTCACATGCACTGGATCCGCATCGACGCGTACTATCAGGGCGACCGCGACAATCCCAAGGCATTCTTCCAGCCGGTCCCGTGCATGCAGTGCGAAGACGCACCCTGCGAAGTCGTTTGCCCCGTCGGCGCCACGAATCACTCCTCCGAAGGCCTGAACGACATGGTCTACAACCGGTGCGTGGGCACGCGCTACTGCTCCAATAACTGTCCCTACAAAGTTCGCCGCTTCAATTTCCTGCTGTTCCAGGATTGGGACACGCCGCAATACAAGATGATGCGCAATCCCGACGTCAGCGTGCGCAGCCGCGGCGTCATGGAAAAGTGCAGCTACTGCGTTCAGCGCATTAACGAACGCCGCATCGACACCGAAACCGCGTCCGTCCGCGAAGGCAAGCAGATCAAGATCGGAGATAAAGGTTACGAATTGCAGACCGCCTGCCAGCAGTCGTGTCCGGCGGAAGCGATCGTCTTCGGCAACATCAACGATCCGAATAGTAGCGTTGCAAAAATCAAAAATCAGGCCCGCAACTACAGCCTGCTGGGAGAGTTGAACACCCGCCCGCGTACCACGTACCTGGCGGAAGTTCGCAACCCGAACCCAGAGTTGGAATCGTAGTCGGTAAAAGGTTCGTGCCGGGGCACGGCTAAATCCGCGCCGCCAAGAGGGTCGAACACGATTCGTAGTTGAAGTGGAAAGAGTTCGTATCAGGGCACGGCTTTAGCCGTGCCGCAAGATGAGCGCAATTGATTCGCGGCTTTAGCCGCTGGGGGCTTGGCCCCCGCAGCATCAGGACATAATGGACGAGCAATTAAAATCGAAGGCGCCGGGTTACAACTCGATCGTGCTTGACGAGAAAGCTCCGGTCATTCAGCCCGGCCACACCTTCGGCACGGTCACCGAAAAAATCAGCGCCATCGTGCTGACGCGCCCGGCCTCGAACGGCTGGTTCATCGGCTTCGGCATCTGCTTCATGCTGACGATGATGATGCTGTTTGCCATCGGATATCTCTTCGTCAAAGGCATCGGCATCTGGGGCGTGACCATCCCCATCGGATGGGGCTTCGCGATCGTTAACTTCGTCTGGTGGATCGGTATTGGCCATGCCGGAACGTTGATCTCAGCGATCCTTCTGTTGTTGCGCCAGCAGTGGCGCAACTCGATCAACCGTTTCGCCGAGGCCATGACGCTCTTCGCCGTTGCGGCGGCCGGTATTTTCCCCGCGATTCACGTCGGCCGTCCGTGGCTTGCCTACTGGCTCTTCCCCTACCCGAACACAATGCGGGTATGGCCACAATTCCGCAGTCCGCTGATGTGGGACGTCTTCGCCGTCTCGACTTACGCCACGATCTCTGCCATCTTCTGGTTCGCCGGACTGATCCCCGATTTCGCCACTCTGCG
>DATEJO010000264.1:0-9734 GCA_035277905.1 Candidatus Sulfotelmatobacter sp. | reverse complement strand
AGAAATCTGAAGACATGAAGGAACAATCCAAATGAGCGCGGCGCCGCAACCTCTCAATCTGTCGGCTCCGCCGGTCGTTAAGACCATCGCCCAGCGTTCTCTGATCGTTGGCATCGTCTTTGGCATTGGCGCCGTCGCCCTTGCCTTTACTCGTCCCGACGAGTTCTATCGCGGATACCTCCTCGGCTTCATGTGCTGGCTCGGCGTTGCGCTCGGTTCCATGGCCATCGTCATGATCCGTCACCTCACCGGTGGCGGATGGGGCGTGGTCATCCGTCGCGTCCTAGGCGCGGCCATGCGCACACTGCCGCTGCTCGCGATCCTCTTCATTCCGATGATCATCGCGGTTCTCCAGCATCGGATTTATCCCTGGCTCATGCCGCTCGATGCCATCAAAGAGCCGCACATCCGCGAGCATCTCAAAGAGCACAGCTTCATCAAAGGCGCGTACCTCAACGAATCCGGCTTCATCATTCGCGCCATCATCTATTTCGTTATCTGGAATGTTTTGTCATTCCTGCTGTCGATGTGGTCGAAGCAGACCGACAAACCCGGCGCTCCCGACAACACGCAGAAGTTCAAAGCCGTTGCCGGACCGGGCCTCATCCTTTACGCCTTCACGATTTCGTTTGCCGCCATCGACTGGATCATGTCGCTCGATCCCAGCTGGATCTCGACGATCTTCGGCCTCATCATTCTGATCGGCGAACTCCTCGCCGCCATGTGCTTTGCAGTCGTGGTTGAGCGCATCCTGTTTAACTACCGCCCGATGTCCGAACTACTTAAACCCGATTTCGTCCACGATCACGGCAAGTGGCTGCTCGCCTTCATCATGGTCTGGGCCTATTTCAGCTTTTCGCAGTGGCTGATCATCTGGGCTGGCAATCTTCCGACGGAAATTGCTTTCTATTTCACCAGGCTGGCCGGGGGATGGGGCTGGATCGGCCTCTTCCTCGCGCTCTTCCACTTCTGCGTCCCGTTCGCGGTTTTGCTTTCGCGTCCGTTCAAGCGAAACATCCGCAAGCTCGTCTGGGTTGCGATCTGGCTCATGATCATGCGCTTCACTGATTTGTTCTGGATCATCGAGCCGAACTTCTCCAAGACCTTCAACTTCACCCTTGCCGATTTCGTCGTGCCCGTTGCCATCGGCGGATTCTGGCTGGCCTATTTCTTCCGCAATCTCGCGGCGCTGCCCCTGCTGCCGGCCTACGATCCGTCCGCAGTCGAAGTGCTGGAGTTCAACCCGCATCATCACGGCGGGATTCCTGAGAACACATGAGTAACGCACCCAATCACGCGAACACTCCCGGACACGGCGACTACGAACGCCGCGATATCGGCTCCGCCGGCGTCCTTTATTTCCTCGGCGGACTGCTCCTCGCCGGTGTCGCCGTCTACTTCATCGTGAACGGCATTTACTGGTACTTGAACAAGCGCTTTGAAGCCGAGCAGACTCCCGTCAGTCCGCTCGTCACCAACGCTCCTGCCGATACGCGCCACATTCCGCCACAATTCGGCAACAACTACGAAAAATATTTGAAGGACTCTTTCCCCGCGCCCCAGCTCGAAATTGACGAACGCACGCAACTCAACAGCGTCCGCCTGCACGAGGAAGACGTTCTTAACTCCTACGGCTGGGTCGATCAGAAGGCCGGCACCGTCCGCATTCCCATCGATCGCGCCATGGACCTGATTGCCCAACGCGGCCTCCCCGTTCGCCAACAGACAACGGGAGAAACGCAGACCGCCAAATCCGGTCCCGAACCAGAAAAGGGAACCAAGCAGTGAATCAGAACCACAATCCGATAGGCGTATTGAAGCATCTTCACCGAGCCGGGTGCCCCACTTCTGGCCGGTGTTGCCAGAAGTGGGGGTTTTCCCCAGTTCGATCTCTGATCCTGGCAGCGGCAGTAGCCCTGGCCTCCATCCCCGCGTTCTCCCAAGGCATGACGCAAGGCGTAATGTCGCCCCCCGCGGCGATGCGTCCGCCATATTTGCAGAACGTCGGCATCGAGCAGCACCTCAACGCGCAAGTCCCTCCCAACCTCGCCTTCACCGACGACACTGGCAAATCGGTGATGCTGGGAGACTACTTCGGCACCAAGCCGCTGATCCTCAACCTCGTCTACTTCAACTGCACCATGCTTTGCGGTGAAGAGCTCGCCGGACTCACCGGCGCCATGAAGATGATCAAGTTCGACGCCGGCAAGGAATACGAAGTCGTCACCGTCAGCTTCAATCCGCGCGAGACCACGCACGACGCCGCCGCCAAGAAGGCCGACTTCGTCAAGCGCTATGGACGCCCCGGCGCCGCTACCGGCTGGCACTTTCTCACGGGCTCGCCCGACTCCATCAACGCGCTCACCAAGGCCGTCGGATTTCAATATCAATACGACGCCACCCGCAATCAGTACGCGCACGCCACCGCCATCATGGTCTTGACCCCGTCCGGTCACATCTCGCGCTACTTCTACGGCGTGGATTTTCCGCCGAAAGATCTGCGCATGGGATTGGTCGAGGCCTCGAACGAAAAGATCGGCAACGCCGTCGATCAGGTGCTTCTGTACTGCTATCACTACGATCCCGCTACCGGAAAATATGGCGCGGTCGTCAGCAACATGCTGAAGCTTGGCGGGGGCCTCACAATTTTATTTCTCGGCGTGCTGCTGTTTATCATGATCCGCCTCGACCGGTCTGCCTCGCGCAAGGGCTGGCATCATGCAAAACCGGGACCGGCAGGATTGAGCTAAACGGAATATGTTCGATAACTTTCCATTGTGGCCGCATCGCGCCTCCTCCATGGCAGGCAATGTCGATGCCCTCTTCATCTTCCTGGTCATCGTCTCCGGGTTGATGACGTTGCTGATTTTCACCGCGGTGATTTACTTTGCCGCGCGCTACCGCCATCAGCGCGGCGTTCCGGCTGAACAGATTGAAGGTTCCACTCCACTCGAAATCACCTGGTCGATTATTCCTCTCGTCGTTTTCATGGTGATTTTCGCCTGGGGCGCTGTCGTCTATTTCAAGAGCCGTACTCCTCCGCGCGACTCCACCGAAGTCTACGTCGTCGCCAAGCAATGGATGTGGAAGATCGAGCACGCCGAAGGCCAGCGCGAGATCAACGAACTCCACGTGCCTGTCGGCCGCGACGTCAAGCTCATCATGACCTCGCAGGACGTCATCCACAGCTTCTTCGTGCCGGCATTTCGCATGAAGCAGGACGTGCTGCCCGGACGCTACACCGTCGCCTGGTTCCGCGCCACGCAGCCCGGCACTTATCATCTGTTCTGCTCGCAATACTGCGGCACGCAGCACTCGGGAATGATCGGTTCCATCGTTGTGATGGAGCCCGCCGCGTACGAAGCCTGGATGAACGGTGGTTCCACCGGACCGCTCTCCGCCACCGGCGAGAAGCTCTTTGCCGAACTCGGCTGCTCCACGTGCCATCGTACCGACACTCAGGGCCGCGGACCCAACTTGCAAGGTGTATTCGGCAAGCCCGTGCTGCTGCAAGACGGACGCACCGTCACAGCCGACGAAAACTATATTCGTGAATCGATCCTCGATCCCGGCGCAAAAGTCGTCAACGGATTCAAGCCCGTCATGCCGACGTTCCAGGGTCTCGTCAGCGAAGAACAACTGAACGCGCTCGTTGCGTATGTGAAATCGTTATCCCCCGCCGCGCAGTCTGCGACCAAAACCGCTAGTGCTGCGCCTCAGGGCAGCGGAACTCAGGTGCAATAAGTATGGCTACAACGACCATCGCCCCCGCCGAACGGGAGAATTACCTTAATAAGGAGTACGGGCTCGGTTCATGGCTCTTGACCACCGACCACAAGCGCATCGCGCTCCTCTACCTGATCTCCATCACGTTCTTCTTTTTCATCGGCGGATTCTTCGCCCTGCTCATTCGCCTCGAGTTGCTGACTCCCGCCGGTGATCTCGTTCAGGCCGACACCTACAACAAGCTCTTCACGCAGCACGGACAGGTGATGGTGTTCTTCTTCCTCATCCCCTCGATTCCCGCTGTGCTCGGCAACTTCCTCGTGCCGATGATGATCGGCGCCAAAGATCTCGCTTTCCCGCGCATCAACCTCCTGAGCTGGTATCTCTACATCATCGGCGGTGGCCTGATGATCCACGCCATGCTCACCGGCGGCGTCGATACCGGCTGGACCTTCTACACGCCCTTCAGCACCGCCTTCAGCAACACCAAAGTCATCGAGGCCGGACTCGCCATCTTCATCGCAGGATTCTCATCCATACTTACCGGATTGAATTTCGTGGTGACGATCCACCGCATGCGCGCTCCCGGCATGACTTGGTCGCGCCTGCCGCTGTTCATCTGGGCGCATTATGCCACCAGCATCATCCAGATTCTCGGCACGCCGGTTATCGCCATCACTCTCGTTCTCGTCGTCGCCGAACGCGCGCTGCACCTCGGCATCTTCGATCCCAAACTCGGCGGAGATCCTCTGCTCTTCCAGCACCTGTTCTGGTTCTACTCGCATCCCGCCGTCTACATCATGATTCTCCCGTCGATGGGCGTCGTCAGCGAGATCATCGCCTGTTTCGCGCGCAAGCGCATCTTCGGCTACACCTTTGTCGCCATCTCATCCCTGTCGATCGCGGTCTTTGGCTTCCTCGTCTGGGCGCACCATATGTTCGTCGCCGGAATTTCCGTCTACGCCGCGCTCGTCTTCTCGCTTCTCAGCTATTCCGTCGCTGTCCCCTCGGCAATCAAAGTCTTCAACTGGACTGCGACGCTATACAAAGGATCGATCCACTACGACGCTCCCATGCTTTACGCCTTCGGCTTCCTCGGTCTATTCACGATCGGCGGCCTGACGGGTCTGTTTCTCGCGGCGCTCGGAGTCGACATGCACGTGCATGACACTTATTTCGTGATCGCTCACTTCCACTACATCATGGTCGGCGGCGCGCTCATGGGATATCTCGGCGGCATGCATTTCTGGTGGCCAAAAATTTCTGGCAAGCTCTATCCCGAAGGTTGGGCCCGCCTCGCCGCCCTCATCGTATTCATCGGGTTCAACCTGACCTTCTTCCCGCAATTCATCCTCGGCTATCTCGGCATGCCGCGCCGCTACTATCAATACCCCGGCGAATTCCAGGTGCTGAACGTTCTCTCGACCGCGGGTGCGACCGTGCTTGGTATCGGATACCTTCTGCCGATGATTTACTTCCTCTGGTCCATGCGCTACGGCAAGCCCGCACCCGACAATCCGTGGAATGCCGCCGGTCTCGAGTGGCAGACGCAGTCTCCGCCCACCACTTTCAATTTTGAGAAAGAGCCCGTCGTGACTTGGGAAGCCTACAACTACGACGAAATCGATGCGGGTCACAAAGAGGAGGTGCCCGTTGTCGGATAGCACCACGGCCGTTCAAACCTCAGTTCACGAGGACGTTCACCGTCCCGAACTGTTGCATCACTTCGCCGATCCGCAGCAGCAGCGCAACTCCGCCAGCCTCGGCATGTGGATCTTCCTCGGCACCGAAGTCATGTTCTTCGGCGGATTATTCTGCGCGTACCTGATCTATCGCATCTGGTACTACGCCGATTTTGCCGCGGCCAGCAAGTCGATCAATGCCGCTCTCGGTGGAACCAACACCGCGGTCCTCATCTGCAGCAGCTTGACCGTCGTTCTCGCCATCTGGGCTGCCGAAACATCCCGGCGTGCTCTCATGCTTGCGATGCTCGTTCTGACCATGCTCTTCGGCCTCGGCTTTCTGGGGATCAAGGGGGTCGAGTACCACGACAAGTTCGTCGAACACCACGTTCCCGGGCCGTCGTTCAGTTTCGAACATGAGCAGATTCCCGGACATCCCGGCCAGTACGCAAATCCCCAGCATGCTGAGATTTTCTTTGCTCTCTACTTCATCATGACCGGATTGCATGCCCTTCACATGATCGTCGGCCTCGGCATCTTTATTTGGCTGTTCGTCATGGCGTGGAAGGGGCGGTTCACTCCCGAGTATCACACGCCTTTGGAAATCGGCGGCTTGTACTGGCACTTCGTTGACATCATCTGGATTTACTTGTTTCCGTTGCTCTATCTGATTGACCGGCATCCGTGAGGCTCATGCTATGTCCGTACAAGCAACATCGTCGCCGTTAAAAACTTATTTCGCCGTGTGGGTCACGTTGCTGATCGGCACCTTCCTCACCTACGAGGTGGCGAAAATCGACCTCGGAGTATTCAACTCTGCCGTCGCTCTCACCATCGCCTGCATCAAGGCGCTCCTGGTCGCGCTCTTCTTCATGCACCTGCGTGGCGCCAGTGAAAAACTCCTCAAGGTCGTCGTGATCTCGACTGTCTTTTTTCTGTTCATCCTGATGGCACTCTCCATGGCCGATTACGCCACCCGCGGTACCGGCGCCAGCACGGTATCGTTTCTGATCCACAAAATTACCGCACTGGTCGCGTAGCCCCTTGCGAAACCAGCGCCGGCTGTAGCGATTCGTATCAGGGCACCGGTTCGTATCAGGGCACGGCTTTAGCCGTGCCGAAACTGCGCCAAACGAAAGTCGCCTTTAGGCGCTGAGGGCCTCTGAGAATACGTGGAAGCGCGGCGCTTTACCGCCGCGTAATCGCCGGAAATCCGGCCCGGGGCTTTAGCCCCCGTCTCTCCCAAATGCGCTATACTCGCCCGTCGAGTCCCAACTCACCCTGAGGTGCACTATGGCATTCTGCAATTCCTGCGGCGCGACCCTGAACGAAGGCCAACAATTCTGTAACAAATGCGGAGCCGCAGTTACCGGCGCGCCCGCTCCCGTCATGTCCGCTCCCACCCCCGGGCCAACTCCGAGCACAGCTCCCAGCACCAGCAGTAGCAGTGCCCTGAAGATCATTCTGATCATCGTTGCGGTCGTTGTCGTTCTCGGAATTCTTGGCATCGCCACCATCGGATTCATCGGCTACCGCGTCGCCAAGCACGCTCGCGTCCAGCAGAACGGAGACAACGTCAAGATCGAGACTCCCTTTGGCAAGGTTGAGACCAACCAGGATCCCGCCGATGCCGCCAAGAATCTCGGCATCGATCTCTACCCCGGCGCCCAAACCAAGCGCGGAGGCACATCGTCCGTCAGCTTTGGCCCCTACCACACCGCAACGGCCATCTTTACCAGCACTGACGACGCCGACAAAGTCTGCGACTTTTACAAATCGAAATTCCCCGGCGCGATGGTGACATCTTCCGACAAGAACCGCTGCACCATCGTCTCCAACGACTCCAAGAATATGATCACCATCAACGTCGAACCAGAGGGCGACGGCTCCCAATTCCAGATCACCAACGTCAGCAAAGGCAACAAGTAGTGTATTGGGGAAGGGCACGGCTTCAGCCGTGCCGCTGAGAGTCACAAGAATCGCGGGCTTCAGCCCCTGAGGTGCATTCGGTGAGATGAACTCCGAGCGCTCAAATTCCATTCCGTACTCGTGAACCCCCGCTCCCGCGTGTAACAATCGTATTCGGCCCATGTCCCAGAACCGCACAGACCAGAAATCCACCCTCGGCCTAGCCGAGTCTCTGCGCGCACAAATCCGCGGAGACGTCCGTTTCGATGACGGCGCTCGCGCCATGTACGCGACCGACGGCTCCAACTACCGCGAGGTCCCGATCGGGGTCGTCCTGCCGCGCGATGCCGATGACGTCCTCGCCGCCATCTCCGTCTGTCGCGAATTCGGCGCGCCGCTCCTCTGCCGTGGTGGGGGCACTTCGCTCGCCGGACAATGCTGCAACGTCGCCGTCGTTCTCGACTTCACGAAGTACATGGGCAACATCCTCGAGATCGATCCCGAACGCCGCATCGCCCGCGTCCAGCCCGGAGTCGTCCTCGACCATCTCCGTAACGCCGCCGAAAAATATCACCTGACCTTCGCTCCCGATCCGGCCAGCCACGACCGCTGCACCATCGGCGGCATGATCGGCAACAACTCCTGCGGCGTCCACTCCATCATGGGTGGCAAGACCGACGACAACATCGAAGCGCTTGAGGTTGTCACGTACGATGGCAGGAGACTCCGACTGGCTCAGGGATTAGTGGAACCATGTGGGGACAACCGCCCTCGGAAGCCTGCCCTGAGCGAAGTCGAAGGGTCCGGCGGCCCGGAAGTATCGGGCCGCAGCCGCGCCACTGATCTCGAATTCACCCTGAAACAAATCGCCACCGACTACGCCGACTTAATCCGCCAGAAATTTCCCAACATCCCCCGCCGCGTCTCCGGATACAACCTCAACTACCTTCTCCCTGAAAACGGATTCCACATCGCCCGCGCTCTCGTCGGCTCCGAAGGAACCTGCGCCACCACGCTCGAAGCCACGTGCCGCCTTATCGAGAGTCCTCCCTCGCGCGTGCTCGTCGTCGTCGCCTATCCCGACATTTATCAGTGTGCCGATCACATCCCAGAAATCCTCGAATCCAAGCCGATCGGCCTCGAAGGCTTCGACGACCTGCTCGTCTACTACGAGCGCACAAAAGGCATCAACACCGAAGGACTCTCCCTGCTCCCCGAAGGCGGCGGCTGGCTCATGGTCGAATTCGGCGCCGACTCCATCCCTGGCGCCGAGATGCAGGCCCAACGCCTCATCGACTCGCTGCGCCGCAGTCCAAATCCTCCCAACGTCAAGCTTTATTCCGGAGCCCAGGCCAAGCGCATCTGGGAAATCCGCGAGTCCAGTCTCGGCGCAACCTCGCACGTTCCCGGAGAACCGCTCAACTGGGAAGGCTGGGAAGACGCCTCCGTCGCTCCCGAAAAACTCGGGGCGTATCTCCGCGACCTCCGCAAGATGATGGCCGACTTCGGGTACAAGGGCTCTCTCTACGGACACTTCGGCCATGCCTGCGTCCACACTCGCCTCAACTTCGATCTCGAATCAAAAGACGGCATCGCCAAGTACCGCCGCTTCGCCGAAGAAGCCGCCGACCTCGTCGTCAGCTACGGCGGATCCCTCTCCGGCGAGCACGGCGACGGACAAGCCCGTGCCGAACTTCTTCCCCGCATGTTTGGGCCCGAACTGATGGAAGCCTTCCGAAAATTCAAGACCGCCTGGGATCCCGACTGGAAGATGAATCCCGGCAAACTCATCGAGCCCAACAAACTCGACGCGAATCTCCGCCTCGGCGCCGGATACGAACCTTGGCAGCCGAAGACTCACTTCCAGTTCCCGCAAGATCACGGCAGCCTTTCGCACGCCGCTCTTCGCTGCGTCGGAGTCGGCAAGTGCCGCCGCGAAGAAGGCGGCGTGATGTGCCCCAGCTGGCGCGCCACGCACGACGAAGAACACTCCACTCGCGGCCGCGCTCACCTCCTCTGGGAGATGACGCAAAATCCCGACCGCCCTGACGCCGTCCTCCGCAACGGATGGCAGAGCGAAGAGGTCAAGCACTCGCTCGATCTCTGCCTCGCCTGCAAAGGATGCAAGAGCGACTGTCCCGTCAGCGTCGACGTCGCCACCTACAAAGCCGAATTCCTCTCGCACTACTACGAAGACCGTCTCCGCCCGCTCAACGCCTACGCTTTCGGCAACATCGATTTCTGGGCGCGCCTAGCCTCAAATGCTCCGGGCCTTGTGAATCTAACGACGCAACTTCCCATCCTCCGCGACATAACAAAAGTTCTGGGAAAGATTCCAGCCCAACGCCGCATCCCACCATCCGCCCCGCAAACATTCAAAGACTGGTTCTTCCGCACTGCCTCGTATCAGGGCACGGC
>DATEJO010000263.1:0-12363 GCA_035277905.1 Candidatus Sulfotelmatobacter sp. | reverse complement strand
CGATTCAATTCTTTCTGCGAAGCGACGTAGCCCATAAATCCTCCGGCGAAAGAATCGCCGGCGCCGGTCGGGTCCTGCACTTCGTCGATGGGAAGCGTAGGAGCGCGGAAAGGATGGCGGCCGATGCCGAATGCGCCTTCGCGGAAGAAGATGGTCGCGCCGTATTCTCCATGCTTGATGACCAGAGCCTTCGGGCCCATGGCGAGAACTTTCTGCGCGGCGCGGGGAAGGTTCGTCTCGTGGGCGAGCATCTTGGCTTCGGTGTCGTTGATGAGCAGCACGTCGACGAGTTTCAGCGTCTCGGCGAGTTCTTTTGGCGTGCGATTGATCCAGTAATTCATGGTGTCGCAGCCGGTGAGTTGGACATTTTTAAGTTCCCTGCGCACATTCGCTTGCAGCGTAGGCTGGATGTTGGCGAGGAAAAGGAAGTCGGTATCAGAGTATTCCTTGGGAATGCGCGGCTGAAAGGTTTCGAAGACGTTGAGTTCGGTGTAGTCGGTCTTGGCTTCGTTGAGATTGTCACTGTAGGTTCCGCCCCAGCGGAAGCTTTTGCCCTTGGAGCGTTCGAGGCCGCGCGTGTCAATTTTGTGATCGCGGAAAACTTTTTCCTGCTCGGGGCCGAAATCTTCGCCGACGACGGCGACGACGCGGACGTCGGTGAAGTAGCTGGCGGCGAGAGAGAAGTAGGTGGCGGCGCCGCCGAGAATGTTTTTGCGGTTGCCGGAGGGCGAAGTGACGTCATCGAAGGCTACGGAACCGACTACCAGGATGCTCATCGTTTTGGGATTTTCCTTTTAAACAAGAAAAAAATTAACCACGAAGGACACTAAGTTCCACGAAGGAATTCACTACTTCTTCTTCCGGGACTTCAGATACTTGCCGACTATCAGGTTTAACTTCTTCTTTGTCGCTGCCGGAATTGTTTTCGGGTCGGTCAGGATCGCGTGGGCCAGGGCCGATCCGCATTTGCAGGAGCGGTCGCGGGGCATGTCTGCGACCGTCTGACGCACAACCTTGCAGGCGTTCTCGGCATTTTTTATAAGCACGGCGACGATCTGATCGACGGTGACCGAGTCGTGATGAGGATGCCAGCAATCGTAGTCGGTGACCATCGCGACCGTGACGTAGCAGAGTTCGGCTTCGCGAGCGAGCTTCGCTTCCTGCAGGTTCGTCATGCCGATGACGTCCATGCCGAGGCCGCGGTAGACGTTCGATTCGGCGAGCGTCGAAAACTGCGGGCCTTCCATGCAGAGATACGTGCCGCCGTGCTTGCCGGTAACTCCGGCTTTCTGGCAGGCGGATTCGACGACGCGGGCGAGTTCTCCGCAGACGGGTTCGGCGAAGGCAATGTGGGCGACGATGCCGTTGCCGAAAAACGTGTCGACGCGATGGCGGGTGCGATCGAAAAACTGGTTCGGGATGACGAATTCGAGAGGCTTGTGCTCTTCCTTGAGCGATCCGACGGCGGAGATGGAGACGATGCGGTCGACGCCAAGCTGCTTGAATCCGTGAATGTTGGCGCGGAAATTCAGCTCGCTGGGAAGGATGCGGTGGCCGCGTCCGTGGCGGGCGAGGAAAGCGACTTTGCGGCCTTCGAGCATGCCGCAGACGTAGGCGTCAGAGGGCGATCCGAAGGGAGTTTTGAGCCGAACTTCTTTGATTTTGGTGAGGCCGGGCATGGAATAGAGCCCGCTGCCGCCGATAATTCCGATCTCTGCCTGAGGCAAGCATCCTCCAGAATGCTTTTGGGTGCTGAAAGCAAACTGGTGATTATACAGTAGCGGTTCGCGCGGGCTTTCGTTCCGGGCACCCGCAAAAAGCAATTAACCACAAAGGACACTAAGTTCCACGAAGGTCTAGAACAACACGCGGCTTTCCGCTTCGCGGATACAATTTGATTGTATGAGGGCCATGGTTACGGTGTGCGTTTTGCTCGCGCTTTGCGGGGGCTTGCAGGCCAAGAAGAAGGGTCCGGCGGGACTTCCGCCGCAATCGGTGACGGTTCCGGCGGTGATTGATCATTCGCGGGTCATCGTCGATGCTGACATTTCCCTGCCCGACGGTTCCACGCAGACGATTCGCGCTTGGGTGGATAACGGCAATCCCGATCTGTATTTGTCGCGGCGCGCGGCCACCGTGCTCGGGCTGAAGGTGAGCTGCAGCGATAAGGAATGCTCGGCTCCGGCGCCGGAGAAGATCACCATTGGAGGAATGGCGATTCCGCTTGGCGATGTGAAGGAGGCGAAGATTCCGCTGCGTCCGGTGAGTGCGGCGGCGGTGCTGGCGCTGGGGATGAAGGCGGAAATAAATATTCCTTCGAGCGTGCTGCGGCATTACGACGTGCTAGTCGATTTTCCGGAGCGGAAGTTTACGATCGGCGGACCGGGATCCATTCCCTTCCAAGGCGTGCAGAGCAAAGTTGAGGTGAATGCGGAGAACGGCCTGATCCAGGTTCCCAGCAAGATTGAGAACAAGAAATACAATCTGGCGCTCGATATTGGAGCGAACATCAGTTTTTTGTCGGAAGATCTTTTCGACAGCCTGGCGAGCGCAAATAAAGATTGGCCGCGCATGACGGGAGCGGTAGGGGCCGCGAATATGTGGGGTGCGCCAGAAGAGGCGACATGGAAGATTATGCGAATAGGTCGCCTGCAATTTGGGCCGCTATTTCTGACCGATGTGCCAATGGTCGCAACTCCGAAGGCGGTGATGGATTTCTTTGAGAAGCGGGCGGGGATGCCGACTGAGGGCCTGATTGCGTCGGAGGCACTGCTGAATTATCGCGTGGGGCTCGATTACGCGCATTCGATGGTGTACTTCGACATCGGGCGGCTGGCTACTTTGCCAGATTTTGATGTCGTGGGACTCATTCTTCGACCTGAGGAGAATGGCGCGTACACGATTCTAGGCGTGGCCGATATTGATGGAAAACACTCTGTCGATGGAGTGCAGGCAGGAGATCGGCTGATCGCGGTGAATGACATTGCGGTCACGGGCGCGACGATGGGGCAGGTTTGGTCTGTGCTGGGAGGGACTCCAGGGAAGGAAAAGAAGTTGACCGTCGAGCGCGCGGGGAAACAGTTGGATGTGATGGCTACGGTGCGGCATTTTCTGGCGGACTGATTTCTCACAACGGAGGCACTGAGTCACGGAGAAATCCAAGGACAAGAAACATCGGATTCTTAAATGTGCCCAGGTAGCCGGATCAATCAAGACACGTTTATTTCGGCTGTGGTGTCGACGGGAAGACTTCTTTTTCCAGCGTTGCGGTCGTGGCGGGATCGACACTTTCGGTGACGAAGACCGTGTCCCCTACTTGCTCAATCACGATGGGGCCTTCTTCGGTATTCCAGGTGTGGCGACCGCTTAGGGAGTGCGGCGCTTTCGCGTCTTTTGAGTCTGGGTCGGGCTTTGGGGTTGACGATCCAACTTCGTCCAGCTGCTTATAGCGACTCTTCAGGGAATACGCGTAAATTCCTGCGAATTGGGATGCTGCATCTTTATCTGACCAGCGCGAAACGTAGAGCAGAGCTAAGCCAGAGGTCTGCGGCGGGCTGGACGTCGCAGCCGATTTGATCTTGCCCGCGTAGTAGTATCCGCCTCGCCAATCGGGATACATAACCTTCGAAATCGGGCGTCCTGCGTATTGTTCGATCAGGATCGCGACGTCGAATTCGCCCATCGCTCCGATATCGAACTTCTGGTAATTCTTAAAGTCTTGCTTGAAGTCGGGGATGTGCATGGGCTCGATCTTCTCTCCGGCTAGATAGGTATCGGGCTGCATGATCTGGCGCGTCGTATGCGGAGGATTCTGCAGCACGCCATTGAAGCCCTTCTCTTTGCCTCCGGCCTGCATCAGCTTGATGACGAAATCCATGCCGTAGCTGTAGGGGAAGGTCAGCGACTCTTTCAGGAAGATGGGAGCGGTGTTGAAGACCTTCGTGCTGGGCGAACCGGTTAAGGTTTCGTCTTCCATGGCACCGACGAGCGCGGGCGAGTTCGTGATCGAGTGGCCGGTGGGGGCGATAGCGTACTGGAACATCATGGCTTGCGCCTGGCCCTCGATGACGGCTTCGCGCGCGTTATCGATTTCGTCGTTTTCGATGTCCGCCGGGGTAGGGTCGCGTTTGATTTCGCCGAGATCCTTATCGCCTTTCTTCATCCACTTTTGCAGATTGATGTCCTGATCCTGCAAGGCGTGGGTGAGCTCGTGCGCCATGACCGGCTCCTGCTCTTCGATCGGAACCCAGTCGAGCAAGTTGACGGTCTTGGTCTTGGGATCGTAGTAGCCGGCGACTTCTTCGCGAAGCAGCGAGACGAGGAAGGTCTGAAGATCGAAGTCGCGTGGGAGCAAGCCGAACTTCTTGAGGACGAGTTCGGAGCGGCGCAGGCGTTGCGTGTCCTGGTCGTTGAGGTGCTTGGTGAGATAGGAGACGACTTCGTCGCGGCTGGTGAGCTTGCGCTTTACGTCGCGCTTGATGGGCAGCCCGGTTTCTTTGCTATCGAATTGCAGGATCTCGTCGACCGAGTGGAAGAGTTCTTCGGCCTCGCGCGGGGTGATTTTGACCTCGCCCTGCTGCTGGTCGTCATTTTGGCCCTGTGCCTGACCCTGCTTGTTGGCTGGAGGCGCGGGCGTTGTGCCCTGCGCGGGCGGGTTGTTCTGCTCGGGGGGATTCTGCGCGGCGGCCGGACGCAGGCACATCGCGGCCGTCAGTACGACCAGCAAAAACAACCATAGAATCCCTCGGCGGGGCGTTTCACTTCTATTCATTAAGAATGAGTGTATACGTTTCCTATACTTTCTCTCCATGACTGCAACCAAAGCTGTGAATCTGTGGACTTCAAGCGACCATGTGCGCGACTACCTGGGGCGCGCGGATCAGATTGCCCATCGGACCGAGGGGGAGGCGACGCTGCTGGAGTTCATTCCGCCGACGACCCGACGGATTCTCGATCTGGGCACCGGGGATGGGCGGCTGCTGGCGATTGTGCGAGCCGAGCATCCGGAGACGGAAGCGGTCGCCGTAGATTTTTCTCCGGCGATGCTCGAAGCCGTGCGACGGCGGTTTGCGGACGATTCGCGGGTGACGGTGGTGGAACACAATATGGACGCTTCCCTGCCGGAGCTTGGGAAGTTTGATGCGGTGATTTCAAGCTTCGCGATTCATCACTTGGTACATGAGCGGAAGCGGGAGTTGTATGCGGAGGTTTTTGCGCGTCTGAACCCGGGCGGGGTGTTTTGCAACCTCGAGCATGTGTCGTCGCCGACACCACATCTGCATGAGGAATTTCTACATGCGATCGGGTACACAGTGGAGACGGAGGATCCGTCGAATAAGTTGCTGGATGTGGAGACGCAGCTGGGGTGGTTGCTGGAGATCGGGTTCACGGACGTGGACTGCCATTGGAAGTGGCGGGAGTTGGCGTTGATGGTGGGGAGACGGTAAGCTCAGCGCTTCTCAAGGAGCTTCTGCATCTCGGGAATCATTCCTGCGATCGGTCCTCTCTTCGTTGTTGCTTCGAATGTGTTGCATACACATTCGAACGTGGAATCGTGAAAGGTAAATATCAGGTGCTGTCTCTGCCAGTATCTCTCCGGCTTATGTGAGCGGTGGACTCGATTCATTCGCTCCAGTTTGCGAATCCAGGACGAGTTCTCGATCCGGAATATTCCATACGGTTGAAGTCCACGGCTCGCGAGTGGATGTCCGGTCAACGCTTCATCGTTTGGAGGTCCCCAGAGATGGGCGATGCAGCCGTGAAATCGAACCAGCGCAACCAGTTCGTCGAAAGTTTCCGGATTCACGGGTCTTGGTTTCGTCCAGAACTCCCGTTCCTGGACGTAATAGGCCAGGACTACATCGGCCTCCATTGCGAGGACCTGAGGGATTGGCGATCCGACGGAAGATTGCGGCAGTTCATCGAGAGGCACGACGCGGTCTTGGTCATCGACTTCGTACATTCAGGGCTTTCTCTCTTGGGTGATACACGGGTGCTTCGGTATTCGTTTCTTTCGGCCCTTCGCGGCTGGGTCCTACGATCCCACTTTCTTCACCACCCATTCTCCCGCTTGGGTCGTGCCTAACGCTCCTCCGATATCCTGCGTAGTTTTCTTCTCGCGCACGGCTTCCAGAACAGCCGCTTCGATTTTTTCTGGTTCGTTCTCGAATCCCAGATGCCGAAGCATCATGGCCGCAGTCAGGATAGCGCCGAAGGGATTCGCCTGATTCTTCCCGGCGATAGGCGGGGCTGAGCCGTGGACTGGCTCGAACATGCTGGTGCGGCCCGGATGGATGTTGCCGCTGGCGGCCATGCCGAGGCCGCCCTGCAGCGCGGCGGCGAGGTCGGTGATGATGTCGCCGAACATGTTGTTCGTGACGATGACGTCGAACTGGCGCGGATCGCGGACCATCTGCATGCAGAGCGCATCGACGTACATGTGCTGGGCGGCGATCTGCGGATATTCTCCGCTGACTTCTTTGAAGACGCGCTGCCAGAGGCCTCCGGCGTGGGTCATGGCGTTGGACTTGTCGCACATCAGGACTTTGCTGCGGCGGCTGCCGTCGAGCTTGGTGTGCGTCTCGCAATACTGGAAGGCGTAGCGGATGATGCGCTCGACGCCTTTGCGCGTGTTGATGTCTTCCTGGGTGGCGATTTCGTCGGGAGTTCCCTGCTTGAAGACGCCTCCCGCGTCGGTGTAAACGCCTTCGGTGTTTTCGCGCAGGACGACGAAGTCGACGTCTTTGGGCTCGACGCCCTTGAGTGGGCAGAGCGCGGCGTCGAGCAGGCGGACCGGGCGCACGTTGGCGTAGAGGTCCATCTTGAAGCGCATGCCTAGGAGGATTTCCTTGGCGTGAATATTGGATTTGACGCGGGGATCGCCGAAGGCTCCGACGAAGATGGCGTCGAAGTCGCGGGCGAGCATGGCGAATCCGTCGGATGGGACGGTGGTGCGGTCTTTCAGGAAGCGGTCGGCCCCCCAGTCGAAATCGGTGAAATCGACGGCGACGCCGCTGGCCTGGATGACTTTGACGGCCTGCGGGATGACTTCTTTGCCGATGCCGTCGCCGGGAATGACGGCGATGCTCTTTCTGGTTGCGTTTTTTGAGTCCACGGAGTGGAACGTTAACACAGTCGCTATAATCGAATACAAGTATGGGGCTTACAGCACTACAGAGTCAGGCGGGAGGATTGGGCGTAGCGGTCGCGGAATATCGCGGAGCGACCACGGCCGCGCGGTTTGGCGATCCGCAGTCGGAGTTTGCCGCACTGCGCGGGGGATGTGGCGTGTACGATCTGGGATTCCGGGCGAAGATTTCGCTTACCGGCGGCGACCGAGTGCGCTGGCTGAACGGGATGGTCACGAACAATATTCGGGATACGGCCGCCGGTCATGGCGTGTATGCGTTTCTGCTCAATCCGCAGGGGCACATTCTGGGTGATCTGTATGCGTATAACCGCGGGGAGTCGATCGTTATCGATACCGACGCGGCCCAGACAGAGAAGATTCTCGCGACGTTCGATCACTACATCATCATGGATGATGTCGAGGTCAAGGACTTGAGTTCAGAGCTGACCGCCGTGGGGGTTGCGGGACCGAAAGCGCGCGAGGTGATGAAGGCCGCTGGTATGGAGATCCCCGAGTTGGAGCCTTTGCAGTTCCATACCGTACAGTGTGACTGTGAATGCGGGTGCGTGAATTGCACGTTCGTGCGTGGGGATGATCCGGCTAGCGAGTCGTATGAGATCTGGCTTGCTCCGGCGCATGTGAAGTCGGTTTGGGATTCGCTCGTGAAAGTGGGTGCTGTGCCGGTGGGATCGGAGGCGCTGGAGTTGCATCGGATTGCGTCGGGGATTCCGCAGTTTGGAGTAGATATCCGCGAACGCGATTTGCCGCAGGAAACCGAGCAGGCCCGGGCGTTGAACTTTAACAAGGGCTGCTATATCGGGCAGGAAATCGTGGAGAGAATTCGCTCGCGCGGCGCGGTGCACCGGAAGTTTACTGGATTTCTGGCTGACGCTCCGGTTTTGCCTGGCAGCAAGATTGTTGCCGGAGAGAAAGAAGTCGGTGAGATTACCAGCGCTGCTGCGGTGAAGATGGGCGGCTCGGAGCAGCATGTCGCTCTGGGATACATTCGGCGTGAAGTGGGCACGCCTGGCCGCGAGGTGATGATTGCCGGAATCCGAGGTAGGGTCATCGTCATGCCTCTGACTGACGCGACTGTGCATCAGGGCGATCGATCACTTGAGCAACGGCCCGCTTAAAGATTAACCACAAAGGACACGAAGGAACACGAAGGAAAGAACTATGGCTGAGAAGAAACACGAGCAGTCAAGCTTCACGGTAACCGATCGGAGACTGTTTACCTCGGACGGCGAATTGCGGTCCGACGTCCCCGAGGAAAAGGAACCTCCCAAGGCTGCGGAAACACCTAAACCTGCCCCCGAGCCGAAGCACGCCACTCCCGCCAAGAGTGCGAACCCGGTCGAGAGCGCTGAAGATCGCGAGATGCCTCCACCGCCCACCAATGCGGAGCAGGAGGCGCAGGCCGCGGCTTACAAACAATCGTCGAAAGACCTCGACACGCAGGTCGAGCTGAACGGACATTCGGCGAAGGAATTTGAGATCACTTTCGAACGATTTCTCGCCTCGCTCTACATGACGGCGATGCTGCAACTTGGGCTGATGCGCCAGCAGGGCGGCCAGCCGCAGGTGGATATCATCGGAGCGCGGCAGACGATCGATACGCTGAGCCTGATGTCCGAGAAGACGAAGGGGAATCTGACGGCGGCGGAAGAGAATTTCCTGCAAAACAGCTTGTACGAACTGCGCATGGCATATGTGGAGGTAACGAACGCCTTGGCGCGGCCTCCGCAGCCGGGACCTGCGACGGGAACGACCGGACGTTAGACAGAGAAAAGATGAAAGCGACCTTGACCGTGCTGGGCAGTGGGACGTCGATGGGCGTCCCCACGCTCGGATGTGACTGCGCTGTTTGCCACTCGAGCGATCCGCATGACCGGCGGACGCGGCCTTCGATCATGCTCGAATACGGCGGCAAGGTCGTGCTGATCGACACGACTCCGGATTTTTATACGCAGGCCGTGCGCGAGAACATCACGAAGGTCGATGCGGTGCTCTACACGCATACCCATGCCGACCACATTCTAGGCATCGACGATCTGCGGCCGCTCAGCTATCGGCACAAACCAAATAAATTGCCGCTCTACGCGCGGCCGGATGCCGCGGCCTTCCTACGGAGAATGTTTGCTTACATTTTTGAGGCGGACTATAAATTCGGCGGATTGCCGTTGCTGGAGTTGCGTCCGATCGACGGGCCGGTCGATGTATTGGGAGTTCGCTTCGAGCCGGTGATCGTGATCCATGGCGAGACGCAGATTTATGGGTATCGATTTGGCTCGGCGGCGTACCTCACGGATCACAGCGAGATTCCCGATTCGTCGCTGCATCAACTGCGAGGGCTGGACATTTTGTTCCTCGACGCGCTGCGGCACAAGCCTCATCCAACGCACTCGACGGTGAAGAATTCGCTCGCGATCGTCGAGCAACTTAAGCCGAAGCGGGCATTCTTCACGCACATCTGCCACGACCTGGGGCACGAAACGACGAATGCGACTCTGCCCCGGAACGTGCGGCTGTCGTATGACGGGTTGAAGCTGGAGTTTGAAATCTGATTGTTGATTGTTGAATAAAACCCGCCGCGCTCGGATCGGAGTTTTTATTCAACAATCAACAATCAAAATTCAACAATTACCATGCAAGTCTTCCATCATTTCGAGGAAATTCCTGCGAATTTCGGGCCGGCGTTCGTCAGCGTCGGGAATTTCGACGGCGTGCACCGGGCGCATGCGCATGTGCTGCGGGAGATCGTAAACCGGGCTCGTGCTGCAGGCGGCAAGGCTGTTGCGGTGACGTTTGAGCCCCATCCGGCGCGGATTCTGAAGCCCGAGGCAGGACTGAAGCTGCTTACGCCCACTCCGGAAAAGCTGCGATGGCTCGAGGGCACAGGCGTGGACGCGGTGCTACTGCTTCCCTTTGGGCGCGACTTGTCGTTGATGACTCCGCGGCAGTTTGCGGAACGAATCCTCAAGAAGAAACTGCACGCGCGCGAGGTGCATGAGGGATTCAACTTCCGCTTCGGACACAAGGCGGCGGGCGATGTGACTATGCTTGCCGAATTGGGGCGCGAGATGGGATTTGAGGTGAAGGTGTATCCCGAGATGAGCCTGCGCGGAGAGACCGTTTCGAGCAGTCAGATTCGCAAGCTGGTCGGCGCGGGGCGTGTGAGCCGGGCACGGCATCTGCTGGCGCGTCCGTTCTGCATTCTCGGGACGCCGGGGCGCGGACGCGGTTACGGATCGAAATACACGGTGCCCACGATCAATCTTTCCCGCTATGAAGAGCTGGTGCCGAAAGACGGGGTCTACATCACGTGGACGCGCGTGGGTAAAGAACGATTCGATTCGGTGACGAATGTGGGTAGCCGCCCGACGTTTGAGAATGAATTATTCGCCATTGAGACGCACCTTCTGAACTTTCATCCGATTGAATTGACGCCGGAAACCGAAGTGGAGATCTGCTTTCTGGAGCGGCTGCGGGATGAGATCAAGTTTCCTTCAGTCGATGAGCTGCGGGAACAGATCGCGCGGGATGTGAAGAAGGCGCGGCGGTACTTTCATCTGCTGGGGATAATTTGTAAGCGATGATGCCTTCACGCTGCAAGCAAGATTCCCGTTCGACGCGCTCGCTACGCTCGCTTGCTCAGCGCAGGCTCTGACTCCGCTGGTAACTGCGCGGGGGGTCGGGATGACGCAGATTTCTTCTCTTGCATCGCGGTCGGAGCCCTCTCAAGTTACGTCATCCCGAGCGGAGCCGTTTTTCAGGCGGAGGGAGGGATCTCGCGTGATGAACTCTCTCGGGGCTCCGCGTCAGTGGGGCAGGTATCCGAATTCCATCGGCAGCTTTCCGTCGACGTGGACGATGTTCACGCTGTCGTCAAGGTCGTGGATTTCGATGAGTCCGACGGCGCCGGGTTCGGATTGCACGGCCTTGAGAACTTCGGCGTCAGTATCGACGAACGTGAATTCGTCCTTGTGAGTGATGCGATAGAACTTCCACTCCGCCGCCGACATTTTGTTGAGCCGCTCCAAAGTTTCATCTTCTCCCGGCGAATCGTTGTGCAGAACGAGGACAATGTTGCGGCCATTCGGCCACTTCTTCATTTCCCCGCGAATAATTTTCGACAACTGCGCGGACGTGACGTTTTCGACAGCGTTGTCTTTATTCACGACGACCGCCGTGTGATGCGCAAAACACGGCGTCAGGCACGCAAAGAGAAATGTAAGCAAATAAACGGCATAGCGGTTTTTCATGACCGTGTCCTCAGGCTGTGTTTTTGGGGAGTGAAGATAGCTTAGCTGGCCTGAAGCGGGCGTGTTGTCAAGTAAATGTCACGCGGCGCACCGAGGTAACCGGAAGTAACCAGCAATTTTTGATTGTTAATTTTTGATTGTTGAATAAAAACCTGATTCGCCGGTAGATTCCATTCAACAATCAACATTCAAACTTCAACAATTGCTTTACAATCGCCGCGGTCTCGCGATGCCCGGTCCCTTACAACTGATTCGGCAGGCTTCCCCTGGACAGCGCCGCACTTTGCTGGCGGCTTCGATGGGATGGTCGCTCGACGCGTTCGACGCGATGCTGTATTCGCTCGTGCTCGCGATGCTTATGCGCGATCTCGGCATGAGCAAGACCACCGCCGGGTCACTTGGGACGCTGACGTTGCTGTCTTCGGGAATCGGCGGAGTGCTGTTCGGATTCGTAGCAGACCGCGTCGGCCGCAAGCAAGCGCTGATGTTGAGCATTCTCACTTATTCGGTGTGCTCGTTTGCGTCGGGACTGGCGACCTCGATTGCGATGCTTGCCTTCGCGCGATTCGTGCTCGGCTTGGGCATGGGCGGCGAGTGGAACACGGGCGCGGCCCTGGTGGCGGAAAGCTGGCCTTCGGAGTTCCGGGCGAAGGCGCTTTCGATCGTGCAGAGTTCGTGGGCAATTGGATTTGCTATGGCGGCTGTCGTGGCCGGTCCGGTATCGCGGTATTTCGGATGGCGCGCCGTGTTTTTTGTGGGAGTCTTGCCGGCGCTGGTGACGCTGTGGATTCAGCGGCGCGTGCCCGAGTCGGAGATGTGGGAAGAACGTGCGCGGAAGGGAGTCGAGCGAAAATCCCCACTTCTCCCAAATTCAGGGAGAAGTGGGGCGCCCAAAACCGATTCTCGTGGACAGACAGTCGTACCAAGTCACGTCTCTACGATGGTGATCTTTTCACCGGATTATCTGCG
>DATEJO010000262.1:0-4493 GCA_035277905.1 Candidatus Sulfotelmatobacter sp. | reverse complement strand
AATTCGATGCGCACGCGTCCGTAACCGTGATTGTGCATGTTCGTGACTTCGCCCTTGCGCGAGCCGAGCTGTTCCATGACGACGCCGACGAAGTCTTCTGGGACATCGATCGTCAGGTGCTCGACCGGTTCCATCAGCTTGCCGTCGATTCGCTTCGTGACGATCTCCGGTTTGCCGACCATGAGTTCGTAGCCTTCGCGGCGCATCATCTCGATCAAGATCGAGAGCTGGAGTTCGCCCCGGCCGAGGACCTTGAAGGAGTCCGTGGTGCCCGTTTCTTCGACGCGAAGGGAAACGTTGGTCAGCAATTCTTTTTCGAGGCGCTCGCGAAGATTGCGGCTCGTCACGTACGTGCCGTCCTTTCCCGCGAAGGGCGACGTGTTCACTGTGAAGAGCATCGCGATGGTGGGCTCGTCGATCGCGATGGGAGGGAGCGGCGCCGGATTTTCAACGTCGGTGATGGTTTCGCCGATCGTGATGCCTTCGACGCCGGCAACTGCGACGATGTCTCCGAGTTCAGTTTCGGTAATGTCGGTGCGCTTGAGGCCGGAGAAAGAGAAAAGCTTCGTAATTTTCGTTTTTTGCAGCGAGCCGTCGAGCTTGGCGATGGCGACTTCTTCTCCGGTGAACATCTTGCCATTGAAAACGCGTGCGATGGCAAGGCGGCCGAGATAGTCGCTGTAGTCGAGGTTGGCAACGAGAATCTGCAGTGGGCCGGCGAGATCTCCCTTGGGTAGAGGAATTGTCTTCAGGATCGCGTCGAACAGCGGTCGCAGATTTTCGCCGGGGATGTTGATGTCGGTGGATGCCGTCCCGGTCTTCGCGTTTGTGTAAAGAACCGGAAAATCGAGCTGTTCTTCTTTGGCATCAAGATCAATGAAGAGATCGTAGATTTCGTTCAGGACTTCCTGCGGGCGGGCGTCGGAGCGGTCAATCTTGTTGATGACGACAATCGGCGGCAGCTTGGCTTCGAGCGCCTTGCCGAGAACATAGCGCGTCTGAGGTAGTGGACCTTCGCTGGCATCGACCAGCAGCATGACGCCGTCGACCATCTTTAGGGCGCGCTCGACTTCTCCGCCGAAGTCGCTGTGGCCGGGCGTGTCGACGATGTTGATCTTTACATCGTGATAGAAGATCGCGGTGTTCTTGGCGAGAATGGTGATGCCGCGCTCGCGCTCGAGTTCGTTGGAGTCCATGACGCGGTCGACATGGTGCTCATTGGAACGGAAGGTGCCGCTCTGATTGAGCATGGCATCGACCAGAGTCGTCTTGCCGTGGTCCACGTGCGCGATGATGGCGATATTGCGAATGCTGGAACTCAAAAGAGAACCTTTCTGATTTTGTGGGTACTACCAATGTACTATGAGGGATTGAATCCACGAAGCACGTCCACGAATTGAAGGAAGCCGAATTTTGAACCACGAAGGGCACGAAGGTTCACGAAGGAGGCAATCTGTGCATCTTTAATCGCCGGCGAGAGCGCTTGTTTCGATGAGCTCCGCACCCACCTCTGCGCTGCCCTCGGCTCTTACCCGCAGCCGGTACCAGACTACGATCGTCACGAGCGAGAACAGAAAGATGATCGCCGAGATGGCGTTGATCTCTGGGGTAATTCCGCGGCGTAGACGTCCCCAGATTTCGAGCGGGAGCGTGTTGTCCCGGCCGATCAGGAAGAAGCTGACGGCGATCTCGTCCATCGAGAGCGTGAAAATCAGCAGCGCTGCGCCGATGATCGGGAGTTTCAGGTTCGGTACCGTCACGCGCCAGAACGTCTGCCAGTAATTCGCTCCGAGATCGAGAGAGGCTTCTTCCTGCGCGCGATCGAGCTTCTGCAATCCCGCGAAAACTTCAGTGGTCGCGACCGAGATGAGTGCCGTGCCGTGTCCGAGAATGATGGTCATCAGGCTCAGCCTTGTGTGTGTCAGATCGAACAGCATGAGCAGCGAGAGCCCCGTGATGATTCCCGGCAGGATCAGCGGCAGCAGAACGAACCGGCGAAAGAGCGCTTTGCCGGGAAATTGTGCACGGTCGAGCGCGAGCGCTGCGGGGATGCCGAGTGCGAGCGAGATGGCCATCGCTGCGAGTGCAACCTTGAGGCTGTTGGCGACGGAATCCCAGATCGCGCCATCGGAAAACAGCGTGCGATACCAGTCGAGGGTCAGGTGATGCGGAGGAAATCCACCGACTCCTTCCTGGTTGAACGAATAAAGAATAAGGACGGCTATTGGGAGATATAGAAACGCGAACACGGCAGTCATGTGTGCCTGCAGCCATCGTGAGCGGGATTCGCAGTTCGCGTGGCCGCTCACGAGAAGCTCCATTTCTTTTCCAGCCGTTCGGAAAGAAATAGCAGGCTGACAACAATGACCAGCATCCCGAGCGAGATGGCCGCTCCGAGTGGCCAGTTGTATGCCGCGCCGAACAGGCTGACGACAATGTTGGAAATCATGATCCCGCTCGGACCTCCGAGAAGCAGAGGCGCCAGAAAGTCGCCGAGGCTTAAGACAAAAGCAAAGGTCGCGCCCGCTACAACTCCGGGAATCGAAAGCGGGAAAATTACTTTCCAGAATGTTTGCGCCGGGGTCGCTCCCAAATCGTGCGACGCTTCGACCAGATTGCGCGGTATATGTTCGAGCGCGGCATAGATCGGGAGGATCGTAAATGGCGTATAGATGTGCGTCAATGTAAGCACGACCGCGAACGGGCTGTAGAGCAGAAATTCCAGCGGGTGCTTCGTGATATGCACGTACTGCAACAGCGTGTTCAGTACGCCATCGGAGCCGAGAATCGTTTTCCATGCGTACGCCCGCACGAGGTAACTTACCCACAGCGGAATAATTACCAGTTGATAAAACAGGTCTTTTCGTTTGCCCGCGCCGAAGGAGAGGAAATAGGCCAGGGGATATCCCAGCAATAAAGAGAAGAGCATGACGCGCGCGGCGATCCACATGGAACGCAGCAGCGTTTCGTAATAAACGGATTTCCGCAACTCTTTATAGTTATCCAGATTCCACGAATGGATGATCGTCTGCGCGGGCGAAATCGACCAGAAGCTGTAGCAGAACATCAGCAGATAGGGCAGAAGCAGAAACACCGCGACCCACGCCAGCGGCGGAACGGTTACAGCGGCTTTGTAGGCGCGGGAGAACATCAGCTTCGCTCGGGAGATTCGCGGACCGGGATTGCGTCGGTGGGAGAGAATTCCAGTTCAATGTCTCGGTCCGCGGCAGTCTCTCCCGCTGTTCGCACGGACAACACAAGATCGCCAGAGCACTGCACGCGCAACAATTCGGTGGCGCCGTGGAATGCGCGTTGCAAGATCCGGCCGCGTACAGCGATGCTTCCCGCTGAACCGGCACCAATTCGAATTTGTTCCGGCCGCAGCGAGAACAGGGCTGGACCGTCGGGAAGGGGTGTCGGCCACGAAAGCACACCGCAGCGCGCAACGCCGTCTCGCACGTCGGCTCTCAGCAAATTTGTGTGCCCGATGAACTGCGCGACGTAGGCGGTGGCCGGACGGCTATAGATTTCCCGCGGCGTCGCGACTTGCTCGAGCTCTCCCGAACGCAGCAGTGCGATGCGGTCCGACATGACCATCGCTTCTTCCTGATCGTGCGTCACGAAGACGAAGGCGATCCCGACTTCCCGCTGTAGGGATTTCAGTTCGACTTGCATCTGCCGGCGCAGGTTGGCATCGAGGGCTGACAACGGCTCGTCGAGTAATAGCAGTCTCGGGCGATTCACCAGCGCCCTCGCCAGCGCGACTCTCTGCTGCTGGCCGCCGCTGATTTTCGACGGCTTCGATTTGGCGAGCGCAGACATCTTTACTCTATCGAGCGCTTCCGCGACTCTGGCCGTGATCTCCGATTGCGGACGCTTGGCCACCCGCAATCCGTAGGCGACGTTCTGCTCCACCGTCAAATGCGGGAACAGCGCATAGCTCTGAAAAACAGTGTTGACGCGGCGGCGGTAAGGAGGCTCGCGGTCGAGCCTCTCGCCCGACATCCAGAGTTCACCGGAGTTGGTGCTTTCAAATCCGGCGATGATGCGAAGAAGGGTGGTCTTGCCCGATCCGCTCTCGCCGAGGATCGTCAGGAACTCACCTTCCGCAATGTCGAGAAAAATGTTCCTCAGCACGACGTTTCGGCCGTACGCTTTCGCGACGCCGCGAATGCTGAGCAGCGGAGACTTGTTGGTCTTCTCCGCGCTCGTGACTACCGCTGCGGCGGGAGTGGTTGCGGAACTCATAAGTGAGCTTATCGAGAGTGGCTACTGCGCAGCTTTCACGTCGTTCCAAATTTCGGTGTACTTCGCGCGGCGCGGGACATTCTGCCAGAAGTAGAGGCGCTTCTGATAATTGTCCACGTCGTCGAGATGCAGCATTTTGACCTCGTCCGGCTGCATAAACTGCGCGGCCTGCGGATTCGCCGGAACGTAATGCGTCTTGTCGCTTACCAGTTTCTGCGTTTTCGCTTCGATCATGTACTCGAGAA
>DATEJO010000261.1:0-2475 GCA_035277905.1 Candidatus Sulfotelmatobacter sp. | reverse complement strand
ATCTATCTCGAGAAGCCCGTCACCCACACGATCGAAGAAGGAGCAACGCTCACCCACGCAGTTCGGTCCTCAAAGCAAATCCTGCAATGCGGCATGCAACAACGCAGCTGGACTCACTTCCGTGACGCCGTCGATCTGATTCAGGCCGGCAGCCTCGGTCGCGTCGTGCAAGTGCGGACCTACTGGTGGCAGAACTATCACCGTAATTGGCCGTCGAAGCCCATCGATCAACAGGCGCTCGACTGGAAGCGCTGGCTCGGTTCTGCACCCGACCAGCCATTTAGCGATGAGAAGTTCAATCACTGGCGATGGTTCTGGAACTTCGGCGGCGGCGCCATGACCGACCTATTCACTCACTGGATCGACGTCGTTCACTGGGCCATGAAGTCCGATCAGCCGCGCCAGGCGCTCATGCTCGGCGACAAATACATCTTCGAACAGTGGGATTGTCCCGACACGATTCAAGCCGCATTCCGCTATCCCGGATTCGATGTTGTCTACGAGGGAATGATGAATTCCTCGATTGACGATGGCGGCCTGGAGTTTCGCGGGACCGAAGCAACTTTGAAAATTAATCGCGGGGAATTTTCCGTTTACCGCGAAGGCGTCCCGAGCGCGCAAAATCCAGTAATGACGGCGCGAAGTTTCCGCGACGGAACTATTGATCACATGGCGAATTTTTTCGACTGCGTGAAGTCGCGCAAAGAACCGACCGCGCCCGTCGAGACCGGAGTCGCTGCCGCACGTGCCGGTCACGTTGGAAATCTCGCATACCATCACGGAGGCCAGGCGTGGCAGGCCAAACAAAAAGAAGCTGACAATTCCTAAGCCCGTCGACAACCCCGTGATGTCCGCTCGAATTGTCATCCCGACCAAGTGGGTGGGTCGGCTAAAGCCGACTCAGCCGCGCGTGGAGGGACCTTTTGTTTTGAAGCGCGGTTGTAATCCTTGATCAGCATCCGTCCCGCCATCACAACCATGTGATCCGCGTCCTTGTCGCCTCCTTCGAGAAAAGACCATAATTTGCTCGTGAACTTCGAAAGCCTGTCATCCCCCGTCCGGTTTCTGCAAGCCATCGGTCCCGATATCCCCGATTGGCTCCGACAGCTTGAGTCCTGGTGGGAACACGAGGGCCAAGCTATTTCCGATGCGACCGATCGAGTTGGCACGCCATGGCTGCGAATGTTCGATCTCTCCGGCACGCGAGTCGATGAGATCTTGTACGCCCCGGAGTACGGGAAGATGCTGCGACACGGATACCGCTCCGGCCTGATCTGGCGTGTTTTCGAGGAGAACTCACTCATTCCCGCCGCCCTCGGAATCTATCTCACCTCTTTCTATGATCCCGGGCTCGCCTGTCCCTACACCGTTTCGCTTGGTACGGCCGTTCCGTTATCAAAGTATGGCGACGAGGCTCTAAAGCAGAAATTTCTTTCGAAGATGCTGCGTAAGGACGAAACCGCTTGGCAGGGCGCAACCTGGATGACCGAGATCAAGGGAGGTTCTGATCTCGGCTCGAACGTCGAAACAATCGCTCGTCGCCGTCAGGATCGCTGGTTCCTCACCGGCGACAAATATTTTTCCAGCAATGCCGGCGCCGAACTCGCAGTGGTCGCCGCTCGTCCCGAAGGAACGCCAGCAGGCGTGCGCGGACTCGCGCTCAATCTCGTGCCTCGCCTGCGCGAAAACGGAAGTCTCAATTACTTCATCCGCCGTCTCAAAAACAAAATCGCAACCCGCTCCGTGCCCACCGGAGAAGTTGAACTACGCGATTCCGAAGCCTGGCTTCTAGGAGAAGCGGGGCACGGAATCTACCTGATCCTCGAAGTACTAAATATCTCGCGCGTAGCAAACAGTTTGGGAAGCATCGCTCTCGCCCAGCGTGCGATCGCCGACGCCATGTCATTTGCCCAATCCCGAATCATCTTCGGCAAACCTCTGATCGAACAGCCGCTCATGCAGCATCAATTTGAAGAGCGCCTGCGGCTACTACGAGCCGCGGCCAAACTGGCGTGGCAATCTCTCGAACTATTGAATGAAACCTGGCAACAGAGGCCCCCTTATTCGGAGCGGTATCATCTCTTTCGCCTGGTCACTCACCTCGCCAAATACTGGACTGCGGAACTCGCGGTACAAACCGCCAAATGGGTTATGGAGGTTCACGGAGGGCTCGGCACGCTCGAAGAATTTCGTGCCGAGCGATGGCTGCGGGAAGCGATGATTCTCGCCATCTGGGAAGGCCCCGCGCACCGCCAGATCCTCGACGGACTCGAAGTCATCGAGCGCAAGCGGGCTGATCGGCTTCTATTTCAATTACTGTCGTCGAAGGTAAATGCCTCTGCTCTCCACCGGATGGAAGAACGAATCGAAGATCATCTCCGCGTGCCGCAAGAACAGAAAGAAGCTGGAGCAGAAACCATTTTCGCTGAACTTGCAAAATTCACTGCAAATGCCTTGGCTGGTTTCAAGGAGTAA
>DATEJO010000260.1:0-3702 GCA_035277905.1 Candidatus Sulfotelmatobacter sp. | reverse complement strand
AGCTGGCGTCCCGCGATCGGCATCGCACAGTGCGGATCGATCTTCGCAACCACGTGAAGCACGTCCAGGCCATCGCCCTGCGCCTTCGACATGGCCATCTTCTCGTACTCGGTCCACAGCGATGCCACCTTGCTCGAAGTCTTTGTGGCCACGGGTTTTGCCAAAGCCGTCTTCGAAGGAGCCGCCTTGCCTTTCGCGACTTTTCCTTTTGCGGTCTTACCAGCAGCCTGCTTGGCGCTCCGAGCCTTCGCTTTCTTCGGCGCCGCGGTGAGTTCTTCGATTTTTCTGCTAAGCGTCCGGGTGGCAGGCAACTTCGTGCCCTTGCGGTAGGCCGCAATCATTTCCGTGAAGATATCCGCCGTGGCAAAAGCAATGTCGGCAACTGCTGCGTGGTTGCGCGTGCCTTCCAGCGAGAGGGCGTCTTCGAACTGGTGCGCCAACTCGCTCAACTCACGCAAACCGCAGGCGGCCGAGTCGCCCTTCAGGGTATGAACCGTGCGCCGGATCGAGCGTACGATCTCTTCATCACCCGGATTTTTTTCGAGCTTGAGCGCCTCTTCGTTGAGGGCCTGCAACAGTTCCTGCGAGGTCTCAAAGAAAAGCTCGCGCAATTCTGCGCCGCGCTCGTCGGGGGAATTCGTCATTCACTACTCCTGTTTTCCATCCGCTGGTACGCCGTCCCGCTATCCTTGTGCACCATCTGGAACTTTTGCGTAAGGCCCAGCAGGCTTTCGGCATGGCCAACAAAGAGATAGCCGTTGGGGTTCAAGCAGCGGTAAAACTTTTCAATCAGCCGCTTCTGCTCGGCCTCATCGAAATACATCATCACGTTGCGGCAGAAGATCACGTCATTGCGCTGCGGCAGGTACTCGGTCTTCAGGTTGTGAAAGTCGAAGTGAACCATCTCCTTCAACGCCTTCTTGATCGCATAGCGGTCCGCCACTTTGTCGAAATAACGCAGACGATAGCCGTAGTCGACCATCGACATCTGGTGCTCGCTGTAGGTTCCTTCCTGCCCGTGCCTCAGCACCGAATAACTGATATCGCTGGCGAGAATCTCCACTCGCCACGGCGGAGGAATCAACGGCTTTGGCAGCGGCAGATCCATCGGCAGCGGATTTCGCAGGTAGTAGTAGGCGAGCGCATCAGTTACCAGCATCGCGAGTGTGTACGCTTCCTGACCCGTAGAACACCCCGCGCTCCAGATGCGAACCGAATACTCGCGCCGGGCGCTCTTGTGCTTCAGTAATTCTTCGAGAACGGTTTTCTGAAAGAGATCGAGCTGCGCCTTGTGGCGGAAGAAACTGGTCTCGTTGACGGTCAGGTTTTCGAGCAGCTTGGCAAGTTCCTGCTTGCCTTCAGTGCTGATGAGCAGGCGGTAATAGGCGTAGAAAGAATCCGAGCGGCACTCTTTCAGGCGGCGCAGCAGCCGGTCCTGAAGAAAATGCGTGCGGCGCTCGTCGAAGTGCATGCCGCACTCCTGGTAAATGAGCGCCTGCAGAAGCTTCAGTTCCGCCTCGGTCAATATGGGAGCTGGCGCGGCTCCGGATGTGCTCATGCGTATTCTCGTTCCTGCAAAAATTAGGGATTAGGGATCAGGGCCAGGAGTCAGAAACCCACTAGCCTCAATCATCAAAATCCCAGGTCGAAGAAAGCGTTCTGAAATGCCTTTCGAATCTCTAATCCCTATTCCCTGACCCTAGTCCCTGGCTCCTGCTTTTGCTCCACGCGCTTCGGGCTTTGCCGCCGGTTTCTTTTCCGCCGACTCGCCACTTGCCTGCAGGCTTGCTGGTGCCAAGAGCTTGCTCATATCCAGAAGTACGACCAGACGTCCGCTGACCTTGCCCAATCCCGTCACACAGTTCAGGCCGCCTTCCTGAAATACTGCCGGCGGAGGCTCGACCGCATCCGCAGGAATTTTCAAAACCTCCGAGGCCGAATCCACAATTAGTCCAGCAAGACGCCCCGAATGCTCGACGACCAGAATGCGATTGTTTTTCTTGACGGACGCGTTCTTGTCTCCGAAACGCTTGCGCAGGTCCATGACGGAGACGATCTTGCCGCGCAGGTTGATAACGCCCTCGAGATAATCGGGAGCGTCGGGCACAGCAGTGATCTCCGGCACGCGCACGATCTCATGCAGCGAGGTGATGGGAACGCCGTAGGTCTCGCGTCCCACCTGAAAACCGACGATGTGAAGTTCGCGGCTCATAATGCAGGCTCCTCGGACGCTCTAGAACTGCGCCCCAGCTGCGGCCCGTTTTGCGCCACGCGTGGGATCTGCCGCCGATGGACGTCCCGACTCGCCCAACGAGAAGCGGTCGATGAAGTCCAGCAGGCTGCGCGACATCTTCGACATCTGCTCGGAAGAAGCCGCCAACTCCGTCGAACTCGAGGTGGACTGCTGCACCAGCTCGCGCATCCGTTCCATGGCCTTCACCACGGCCTGTGCGCCCGATGCCTGCTCTTCCACCGCGGAATTGATTTCGTGCGTGATTTCGTTGAGACGAGTCGTGGCTCTCGCAATCTGAGACGACCCATGCGACTGCTCGTTGGTCGCCGCGCCGATCTCCTGCGCGAACTTGTAGACCTCGGTTACGACGTTCGAGATCTTCTTCAAAGCGGAGTTCAGTTCGGAACCCAGCGCCAGGCCTTCGTTAACGATGGAGGTCGAACGATCCATGTTCTCGACTGCCTTGCGGGCTTCTTTCTGAATACTTTGAATCAGTTCGGAAATTTCCTTCGTGGACTGCGCGGACTTTTCCGCCAGCTTCCGGACTTCGTCTGCCACCACAGCAAAACCGAGCCCGTGCTCTCCGGCGCGGGCAGCCTCGATGGCGGCGTTCAATGCCAGCAGGTTGGTTTGCTCGGCCAGATCGTCAATGACTTCAATGATCTTGCCGATATCGTCGGCACGCTGACCCAGAGCCCCGATGATCTCACCCGAAGAATTAATGGTGGTATTGATGCGGTTCAGACCATCAGTCGCCTTCTCCATGGTTCCGATGCCGTTGTGCACTTCTTCCCGCGAACGGTTCGAAATGTCGAGCAGCACTTTGGCCGTGTCGGCGACGCGCTGAATCGACGCCACCATCTGGTCAATCGATGCTGACGTTTCGCTGACGCTCGACGCCTGTACCTGCGTGCTCTTCACCATGTTCTGCACGTTCACGCTCATCTCGTGCATGGTGCTGGTCACTTCGTCGATGGCGGAAGACGCCTGCAATCCGATCTTGGCGGAGTCGTCCGACGCTCCAGCCACCTGGTTCGAGGCGCTCGCAACTTGAGATGACGCGTCGCGTACGCTGCGGACCAATCCGGCAAGTCCATCGACCATCTTCGTGAATGCATTACCCAAAGTATCGTGCGAGGATCGGGGCTTCACTTCTAGCGCCAGATCGCCTCCGGCAATCGCTTCGGAAACTCCTGCCATCTCCTTGAGGTAGGTGACCATCTTGTGGAACGTACGGGCCAGTTCACCGATCTCGTCGTCCCTGTTCAAATCGATGTTGTGCTCCAGATCGCCGGTATTCCCGATCGCGCGGGCCACATTCATCAAATTGGTAAGAGGTTCGGTAATTGACTTCGCCGTGCGGTATGCAACAGCTGCGCCAACGCCTAGCGCGAACAGCATCGTGAAGAACGAAATCCAGATCGTCCAGTTTGCCGCGCTCTCGTCCGAATTGCGGCGCTCGTCGACCA
>DATEJO010000259.1:0-28613 GCA_035277905.1 Candidatus Sulfotelmatobacter sp. | reverse complement strand
GGCGCTCGCGAAGATGGACCGAAGCGGCGAACCTTATATAGAGAAGTACTAACCTGAATTGCAGAAGAGGTGAAGCATTGGTTCGAATCCGAAAGACGCTGACTCCCGAAAAATCCCCGAAGTTAAGCGGGTGCAAGGGGTAAGGCATGTCTCGTCAACAGTTTAGGGGAGCGCTGCTCTGACTCTTAATCAGTAGGTTGAAGGTTCGATTCCTTCCGCGCTCACCACGTACCCGCTCCCTGACTTCAATCCCATTGCTTCTAGTCGTGGCAAGCCCGTCATCTGCACCGCGACCGCCCACCACTTCGCATGAGTAACATTCAGCAGATCAACACGGCGATCAAAAACAGCCTCTCCTGGCGTATAGTTACCTCCACCCTATTCCCTCCGCAGGAGGTTCCGGCATGGCGCAGAATCTTGGCATCGCCGCTCGCGTCCTGGCGAAGAATCCGCTGTTCACATTGACCGCTGTTGTCACCATCGCTCTCGGAATCGGAGCGAGCTCGGCAATCTTCAGCGTGACCGACGGAGTCTTGCTGCAACCGATTCCGTACAAGGATCCCGGCCGGCTCGTGATTGCCGGCGCTGAGCTCCGCACCCGCCATGTGCGCGACCTCCAATTCTCCAACGCCGACTACATCGACCTGCGCGAGGGGACGAAACAGTTCTTCGAAGATTTCGCGGGCGTTTTCAGCTTCCGCCAGGTGCTTCCGCTCGAAGATGGAACTTCCGAGCAAGTTCGCCTGGCAATCGCGACCACGAACTTCTTTCGTCTCGTCGGCGCAAGGATCGCGATCGGCCGCGACTTCAATGATCAGGACGGAATCCCTCAGCCCGCCGCCCAGCCCGGCGCTCAGCAGACAGCAACGCGGCTGCCCGCCTCGGCGATTCTCAGCTACGAATACTTTCAGCGGCGCTTTGGCGGCAACACGGCAATTCTCGGACAGCCCATGTTGACTGGTGCGCCGATTCGTCCAGTGATTGTGGGCGTTCTGGCTCCGGGTGTCCGCTTGTACTTTCCTCCGGATGCAAACGAGGAAGCCGCTCCCGACATTTGGATCGCCAATCGTCTTGGTTACGATGCCGCGGAACGTAACAACTTCTCCATTCGTCCCATCGGCAGGCTGAAGCCGGGAGTCTCGTTGCAGCAAGCCCAAGCCGCGGCGGACCGAGTCGCAACCCAGGCGCGCAAGGATTTCGTCATCGACGGAACTGCCGGTTACTACATCGATCTTGAACCTCTGCAGCAGCACATGGTCTCCACCATCCGGCCGGCCATTCTGGCGATGATGGGCTCCGCTATTTTTCTTTTGCTCATCGCCTGTGCGAACGTTGCCAATCTTCTGTTGGTCCGCGCTTCCTTGCGCGAACGCGAACTCTCGGTGCGAGCTGCAATCGGTGGATCGCGTTGGCAACTGATCCTCCCGGTTCTTACCGAAGCATTCCTTCTGGCTGTCGCCGGAACGCTGGTCGGGCTCGCGCTCGCTGAAATCGGTATCTCCGGCCTGCGAGCTTTCGCACCGACCGACCTTCCGCGCTTTGAAAATATTCAGATGAACGGGTTCGTGCTCGGCTTTACCGCATTGGCGTGTCTCGCCGCGACCGCGCTTTTCGGCATGATTCCCGCCCTCAGAGCTTCACGGCCGGGCATCGCAAATCTTCTGCGCGGCAGCGGACGCAACGCCGGATTGCTCGGCGGCAGCACTCTGCGCAATTCCGTCGTCGTTGTGGAAGTCGCCCTGTCGTTTGTTCTTCTCGTCGGATCGGGCCTGATGTTCCGCAGCTTCTTCGATTTGCAGCGCATCGATCCGGGATTCGATCCACATCATCTGCTGACATTTCGGATCGACGGCGCAGTGAATGGCCGCGATACTCCAGAAAAACGTGCCGTCACCATGCGCGAGATCCACGACCGTCTGACTGCGATTCCCGGCGTCGAGGGCGTAGCCGCGTCCACTCCCTTTCCTCTCGCCGGTGGCTTCAGTCCAATCCGCTGGGGCACGGATGAAGCGCTCGCAGATGCCGGCAAGTTCCAGGCGACGGACCCCGAATTTGTTCTGCCCGGATATTTTGAAGCGATGCGCGTCCCGTTGCTTGCTGGACGCACTTTCACCAACGAAGACAATCTGCCCGGACGCAACGTAGTTGTGGTCGACGATCTGCTCGCGAAGAAAGCCTTCCCAGGTCAGTCCGCCGTGGGACGCCGTATTCTCATCCGCGTTCGCACACCGGAACCGGAGTGGGTCGAGATCGTCGGCGTCGTCGCCCATCAGCGTGAGTCGTCGCTCGCGGAAGTGGGACGCGAGCAGGTGTACTTCCCCGACGCGTTTATCGGGTCGGGCGCAGTGGATTCCTGGGCCATCCGCACCGGCAACGACCCCGCAGCCTACGGCGGCGCTGTTCGGAATGCAATGAAGGAACTGGACCCGCGCATTCTCGTCACCGACCTGAAGCCTGCGGACGTCCTGATCAATGAGGCTCAGGCGAGCACTCGCTTTTCGCTAGTGCTGATTGGAGCATTCGCGCTCGTTGCCGGACTGCTCGCCGCCGTCGGACTCTATGGAGTTCTCTCCACCGCAGTGCGCCAGCGCACGGCCGAGATCGGTGTCCGCATGACCTTGGGAGCCGAACCCGCAACTATTTTCCAACTCGTTGTCGGCGAGGGTGTCCGCCTGACTGCATTCGGCATATCTGTGGGCTTAATCGCTGCACTCGCCCTCACGCGCCTGATCGCTACGATGCTCGTCGGAGTAAGAGCGACCGATGCTCCGACGTTTGCGAGCATGGCGGTGCTATTCCTTCTGATCGGCCTTCTCGCTTCGTGGCTGCCCGCTCGCCGGGCGGCCGCACTCGATCCGATTCTGGCCCTGCGCGAAGAGTGATGTCCTAACGCCACCAAGTCCGGAAAGATGTGGCTGAAGAAATGTATCCCGAAGATGCTTGCGACGTGATTTGGAATTGATCATCCAAGTCATTCGGAGCGCAACGACACCGCGGGATCGACCTTGCCCGCGCGCCGAGCGGGAATGTAACAGGCAAAAAGAGCAGCCAGAATCAGCGCCGGCAGCACCGCCGCAAGGATGAGTCCTTGCGCCGTTTGCACACCCGGCACCAGACGCTGCAGGATGCGTCCGCTACCGAATGACGCGAGCAGTCCAATTCCAATCCCAATCACGATCATCGCCAGACTCTCCCGCAGAACGAGCCTGATGACGTCCGACGATCGCGCGCCCAAGGCAATCCTTACTCCGAACTCCGGCACGCGCTGACCTGTGAGATAGGCAATCACGCTGTAGATGCCGACACACGCGAGCAGCAGTGCAAGTCCGGCAAAAATCGCAAACAGGAGCAGCAAGAATCGTTGTCTTGCGAGCGAGGCACTTACCAGTTGCTCCATGGTACGGACTTCATACAGCGTCTGATCACCCGTAGCCCCGCGCGCCTGCTTCTGCAACGCCTCCACCGTGTTCAACGGCGGAACGTTCGTCCGGACCACGACGGAAAGAACAGACGAAAAGAATCGAACCAGCTGATCGGGAACCTGGGCAAGCGGATAGTAGAGCTGATCGTGAACTGTCGAGAGGTCGTCGGCCGCCAGTCCCCAGTGCCGCACATGACCCACAACTCCGATCACTTGAACCGGCCGATCGCCCAGTGCGCGTACCCATAGAAGCTTGCCGACGGGGTCTTGTTTCCCGAAAGCGTGTCGCGCCATATTTTCGTCAATGACAATAACCTGCGGACTGTCGAGGCGATCGTTGTCGTTGAAGAAGCGGCCGCGAAGCAGCGCAAGCCGCATGACCTGCAAATAGCTGGGAGTGACCGCCGAAGCCAGAGCCTCCGGTTCTTGACTCAAAGAAACCGGCGCGGCGGACGCCCCGTAAGCCAATACATTCTCTCCTTCGCGCATGGGAACAATGTCGGTGAGGGCAACAGACTGAACCGCTGGGACACGGCGCACGCTGTCCATCAGTTCCTGCCAGGCGGCGCGTGCCTGCGGAGGATGCGAGAGAACAGCCGGCGAGAACGCCACGCGTGCGGCCAGCGTGTTGCTGATGTCAATTCCAGGATTGAGAGAAGCATAGGTTAACAACGTACGGCCCATGACACCGGCCGCACTCAGCAGCACCAAAGCCAGCGCGATCTGGGAAATGACGAATCCGGTAAGCGGCTTGCGTGCGCTTCCTGCAATCGTGCGAGACCGCGAACGAAGCGTTTCTTCGATTGCGCTCCTGTTCGCGCGCACGGCTGGTATGACTCCGAAGACGAGGGCTGTCAGCGTGGAAGTCGTGATTGCAAACAGCAGCACTCGCCAATCCGCATGCACTTCATCGGCGCGGGGCAGACGGTCAGGCCAGAAACGCAGGAATGGGCCGGTCCCCAGCACCGCCAAGAAAAGTCCTAGCGAGCCTCCGCAGATTCCGAGCACGCCGCTCTCAATCAGACATTGAGTGAATAGCCGTCCGTGCCGGGCGCCCAGCGCCAGGCGCAACGAGAATTCATGGCTTCGCGAGACTACACGCGTTAACAAGAGGCTGGCGACATTCACGCAAGCGATCAGGAGTACAACACTCACCGCAATCAGCAGCAGCCATAAGGTTGGCCGGACATCCTTCACCAGTTCGCTTTGAAGCGTGTGTGGGACGAATGTGATATCTGCGTTGGAGTCCGCATATTGCCTCTGCAGTTGCGTGCTGAATACGCCAAGTTCGGCTTGCGCCGCGGAGAGAGTCACACCCCGACGCAATCGCGCGTCCACATGAAGGAAGTGGGCGTCACGACGCCACATCCGCGGCTCAGTCGCTTGACCGAGTGGGGTAAACACATCCGCATCTCCGTCGAGTTGTAGCCCCGGCGGAGCAATTCCTACAACCGTGTAGGCTTTGCCTTCGTACGTGAGTGGCATTCCGACGGCTTTCGGATTCGCCGCATAACGGCGCTGCCACAGTCGGGTGCTGATGATGGCCACGGGCGCTGCCCCGGCCTGATCCTCAGCGGGGGCAAACGAGCGGCCCATCACCACTGGGACGCGGAGGACGGAAAACAGACTCGCAGAAATAAGGCGTCCATCAACGTATTCTGGTTCCCCGGGCGCACTGATTGTTCCGCCACCGTAGGTCCAGGCGGCGACTCCTTCGAACGACTGGCACTGGCGCTGGCAATCGCGAAAATCCGGGTAGGAGAATCCCCACCGGTCTCCATGTTTCCCGGCTTGAACGTGAACCGTCACCAGGCTCTCGGGCTGCGGATAGTCGAGCGGCTTCAACAAAACACCGCTGACAACGGTGAAGATCCCCGTCGTGGCGCCAATTCCGAGAGCTAGCGTCAGCACCGCGATTGCGGCAAATCCGGGATTCTTGCGCAATTGCCGGATTGCGTAGCGAAAATCCTGAGCCAAGGCAGCTATCATTTTTCCTCGCCAGATATTTCTATGAGTAGAAGACAAGGCAATGCGTCTTCCGCCGAATGCGGAAATAGTGCACTTCCACCTCCAATCTTCACCCAAGTAACTGCCGCGTTTTATTGTGCTTCACGCGACGCTTACTTTTCGAAGTGTCCGGTAGGGGCTGAGGTCGTCCGGAACTGGACAGTATATGAAGAGAGGTTGGGGGGCTGAATGGCTGATCAGAGTGGACCTGCTATCGCCCACGAGGCCGTTATCACTCGTGGCGCTTACATTTCGAATCATTACACCAAGCGGTCCATTCCTGTTAAGATACTTAAGACGCTAGTTCTACGGTTTGCTCGTCACGCGGTGGTCACTCCTTTCGACCAGATTCATCTCCGCCTTTCCTGCCCGCCGTTTATTTGCGTGAAATTCAAAAAACAAATGTGAGCGGCTTCGCGGCTTTACACGTGTGTCAGAGTGTGCGCGACAACTAGCCCCACAAGAAAGAAACAAATTCGAATGACTACGTTTTCGGAACTGCCCCTGTGTTCTGCGCTACAGCGGAAACTGGCGGCAGCTCAATTCATCAACCTCACACCCATCCAGGAAGGCGCGATTCCGCCCGCTCTCGAAGGCCGCGACGTTATTGGAACTGCCCAGACGGGCACCGGTAAAACACTGGCGTTCCTCATTCCTCTAATCGAAACCCTGAACCGGGAACCAGCGCGTCACACCGCCGCTCTGGTGCTGCTGCCGACTCGGGAACTCGCGATGCAAGTGCATGAGCAATACGAACAACTCCGCACGAAAGCCATGCCCAAGGCTGCGCTCATCATTGGGGGCGTCTCCGAGAAGGCGCAAATCCAAAGTCTGCGGGCTGGATCGCAACTGGTATTTGCCACGCCCGGACGATTGCAAGATCTCATGACGCGCAACTTCGCCGATTTGCGCCACGTCAAAATCCTCGTACTCGACGAAGCCGATCGCATGCTGGACATGGGATTTCTGCCGGCGATCCGGCGCATTTTGTCGATACTTCCCAAGCAGCGCCAGACGCTTTGTTTTTCGGCAACGATGGAGCAATCTGTTGCCAGCCTCGTAAATGAGTACATGCACAATCCGGTTCGGATTGCTCTGGGTTCGGTGCTGAAGCCTGCCGAAAGCGTGCAACTCAAGGCTTACGAAGTGCGGCCGGGAGAGAAACTTGACGTTCTCCGTCAATTGCTCTATGCAGAGACAGGTCAAACATTGATCTTTACGCGTACGAAGCGAGGTACTGAGCGGCTGGCGAAGGAACTGGTACGCGACGGTTTTGCCGCCGCCATGATTCATGGCAATCGCTCGCAGTCGCAGCGTAATGCTGCTTTGAGCGGATTTCAGGAAGGCCGGTTCCAGGTGCTGGTGGCGACTGACATCGCATCCCGCGGTCTGCACGTAGATGAAGTAGCCCACGTCATCAATTACGACGTGCCGAAAATGGCGGAGGACTTCATCCACCGGGTCGGCAGGACGGGTAGAGCCGGCCTGCAAGGACGCGCATCGACGTTGGCGGCAGGAGCCGAGGTGCTGGAACTGCGCCAGATCGAACGCGCTCTCAAACTCAAGATCGAGCGTTTGCAGGCTCAGTCTGTGATGGCAGGCGCACCACGGCCAATCATCCAAAACACGCTGGCCTCCCGAACTCTAACCGCTTTGCCGGGAGAAGTATTTGTGTAGAGGCTCTGTGCCTTGTTGCCGGAGCGTCAAGCTCCGGCAACATCACACGTCAGCCTAACGCCGCACTACTTATGACTCACGCCGGACGTCCCGTTGAGGCGAACCTTCTCGTCGGACTTTTTTCCGCGCACGCTTCCGCGCCAAAGCCTGTTTCACTCGCCGCTTTTCGCCTGGCTTCAGGTAGTACGAGTGACGTTTTACTTCTTTGATGATGTCTTCCGACTGAACCTTCCGCTTGAATCTTCGGAGCGCATTCTCCAAGGATTCGCCCTCTTGCAATCGAATTTCTGCCACGCTTATCCTCCTTCACATAACGATCGCGATGCTCTGAAACCAGACATCTCCACCGTGCGTTTAACCGCCAGGGCATCAAGCCCGGCAAACCTGCAAACTGATATTACTCGTTGAGATCACTCTGGGCGGACTCGGCGGCGTTCGCGTCCTCTGCCCCCATATTGAAAAGCGCCGCTTGCTCGGCAGCATGCCGGCGCAATTCGGCCATCTCGTCCACACCGCCGTCCTCAGGCTTCTCCTGTTTCCGCTGGGTCCTGCGCTCTGCCTTGTCCCGCTGTCTCTGTTGCCGCGTATGCTCTTTCTGGCGCTTTGTGAATGTCGATCGGCCTCTTGGCATAGGTATCCCCCCAATCCATTATTCATCGCCGGCAGGCATTTTGCAGCCTGACCGGACAAACTTTGTTCATTCGAAAAACTACCAGCGCGGTTCGCGCGGCTGCCGTGGATGGCCGCGATAATCGTCGCGTCCCCGGCCGCCTCCGCCGCCAAACCGATGACCTCCGCCCCGCGGCCGTTCCGTCTTGGGTTTGGCCTCGTTGATGGTCAATGTGCGCCCGCCTAGATCGCTTCCATTGAGGGTTGCGATAGCTTTGTCGGCTTCACTGGCATCGGCCATTTCCACGAAACCGAATCCACGAGAGCGCCCAGTATCGCGGTCGGTTACAAGCGTAATCTTTTCCACCGCACCATGCGCCTCGAAAAGGCTTCGCAAGTCGGCTTCGGTTGTGCTGTGCGGCAGATTCCCAACGTAAACGTTCTTCATCGCAATTCCTCTTTCAGTAATTCATCCAGGCTGATCGGTGTGGCGCTTGATTTCGATGGCCGTCCTTCAGAATCTCGAGGCGGAGGAGGCAGGGCCCGCAGCGCTTGCGTGCGAGCAACGGACGCTGAGCGCACCGCCGAGATTCGTCGTGAAGCTTCCAGAATGCCCCACCGCTGAGTCGCATCTGCCGGAACCGCAGGGGCAATGCTGCTCACGGCGATCGCGGCCGGTTCGTCTCCATTCTCCATTACCATTTCTCCATTCGTGTCCGGTGAATCCGCAAGGTATTCCGGTTGCCCAACCAGGAATGCCAGTCGCTGCGGCGGAGTCGCGCTTCGAACGTCATCACAAAACTTGTCGCGTTGGCCTCGTCCCCTTTCCATGCTGACCAACACGAGGTCGTACAGCGCGGGTCTCCACCAGACTCGGGCTTCTACGATGTCAGCCGCGCTATCGACATCCATCCCGAGCTTCTGCATGGCTTCGGCGCGTAAACCGCGCTTCGCGTGCGAAGTATCGATCAGCAGCACTCGCTTCCTTTTGACAGCATCGGGAATCGGACCCGCGACGGGCGGAGCCAGCAGCGGAGTATTCATGCCGACACCGGCTTCGGCCGCGTGCCGGCCGAAGTATCAGCTGCATTGGCTTCTTTTTTTGAGCGCCCCAGCAGTTCGTGGATGCGCCTTCGTCGAGCGATCTTTTGTTTTCGCTCCCGGTTGAATCTCGACTTGTCTCCATTCCGTGCGGACATGTTGAACTCCTGATAGGAAGAGGGTTAGCCAGCTTTGGATCGGCACGATCTACGGTCGGATCGCGCGGACCCACTTAGAAGCGGGGTGGATTGCCCACGGACAGAAACAAAAATGTGAGGATTACGCCTCTCGATCTCTCAATCGCGAAGGGCGCAGGGTGTCAGGCGTATCTTCGAGGTTAAGCACTAGTAGTATATCGCGTTTCGAACACTGCCGTGGACGTAACGCGGGCTGCGTCGGACTTTAGACCCCGTTTTTGTTTTGACGCTTGCTAGTTGCCAGCCTGGAGCGTAGGGTTTGGTAGACTGAATTGGTGGTACGCAGCGCAATGAAATGGGTTCTCTCTGACACGCGACGATCTCACATTTTCCTACGCCATCATCCGGCATAACGTCCGGACCTACCGCTCCGCCGGAGTGGTTGCCGTCGTCACCGGCAGGCATACCGCGGAATCGGAAATGAAGAGTTTTGAAGATTCCCAGGACTCCTCCGATCGTCATGAGGGCTGGCGCTACTTCATCGAAAAATCCGACCTGGTGCCGGGAACAGATCCTATAAAAGCTACCCAACAACGCCAAACGGAATTGGAGCAGCGAGAATCGAAGGCTCTGAAGGAAACAAAGCCTCCCTTTCTCCCTTCGCACGATCCTCACAGATGAGACTGGGTCGTTGGGGAACTCGAAACTGCCGCTCACAATCTGGTTGAGCGAGCTATCCTCAGCAAGATCCGCCGATTGGTGTGCTAGCGTCCTGCCTTAGCCAGGCGCTTGGCAATAATTTCGTAGACGGACGGGTTAAACACCATCCCGACGTGTGTTCCGGAGACTGAGAAGTCCGATTCGGAGCAGTCTGTTTTGCAATATCGCCAGTCGACGACTCCGTCGCCCTCGCTGTACACCGCGGTTTCTGCCACCGACGCGGGCATGGTGTGCCGCAGCGAATTCAGGAAATCGCAAGTGCAGTGTCCGGTGTAGCAGTCCGGAAGCACGCTACTGCCATGCTTTGCGTGAATGCGGCGTCGCACGATTTCAGCCGCCTGCAAAATGCTGCGGTGAGCCACGGTCCCGCGAAACGGCGAACCCAGGGTGATCACCGAAGCCACATCCGATGGCCGTTGCGCCGCAATGGCGCGACCGATAATTCCACCCAGACTGTGCCCGATCAGATGCACCTTCCGCCCCGATTTCGCCAACGCCCTCTCAATCGTCGCGTGCAGTTGCTGTTTGATGAGGAGATTCGGGCACTCGGTGTTGAAACCAATGCCCGAAAAGAACGGTTCGTATCCTATTCTGGCCAGCCATTGATGCATAGGCGCCAAATAAGCATCCGGGCAAAGGAACGCTGGGAGGAGAATTGCGGCAGATCCGTCGCCGTGCGGTATTCCCAAGCCGTAATACACGGGCGCGGCATGCAGCAGAAGCAATTCGGCCGCACACATTATTTCGCCCAGGATCGGAACATCAGCTTCTTGATATTCCTGAATTCGGATAGGAGAACTCCTATCCCTTGCTGCAGCGTGGGTTCTTCTCATTCGACCGTGTTTCACTGTACGCGAGAACCCGATCTTCCACAATGATGCTTTTTCCCAACCCTTCCCACCCGTAAACCTTAGCTCGGACGTTGACAAGCAGGTAGGTACAGCTCACGATTCACAAAGAGTCGGAGCTCATGGCGTTCACTGTAAAGCCCGTGCAATTGAATCCGAAGACTTTGGAAGCGTTTTCTGCTTATATTCGCAACAGTGAAACGGAAATGGAGCAGACTTTGCACGCGACCGGACAGTTCCTCTGGTCTCAGCAGGCGCCCGACCGAGCTCAGGAAGTCAATCGGGGACAAGTGGCAGCGCAATTCTGGTCTGGCGAAGGGCCGGTCAAAATTCCCAACGGTTTAATCCACGACTGGATCGCGGCCGCATTCATTCCCGACTCGAATATCCAAAAGGTTTTCGCAGTGATCCAGGACTACGACAACCACAAGAACACCTACCAGCCTGATGTTACGGATTCGAGACTCATCAGCCGCGCCGGAAATGATTTCCAAGTCTATCTGCGGCTTCTGAAAAAGAAGATCATCACTGTTGTCCTCGACACCGATCATGAGGTGCATTATTTCCCCGTGGACCAGACACGTTGGGTATGCCGCTCGTACACCACCAGAATTGCGGAAGTGCAAAATGCCGGAAAGCCTGATGAGCGAGTGCTGGAGCCGGACACCGGTTACGGATTTTTGTGGCGCCTCTATTCGTATTGGAGATTCGAGGAGCGCAATGCCGGCGTAATCGTCGAATGCCGGGCCATATCGCTGACCCGGGACGTCCCATTTGGATTGGGATGGGCCATTGAACCCATGATCGAAAAGCTTCCCAAGGAGTCGCTCATGAATACGCTCGAAGCTACCCGCCGGGCGCTTTAAAATGGTCCCCAGCGACGGTTCCCAATTTCCCTTCGTCAAGAATTGCGGAACGTTCCGTTGTTCTGGGACTCCATCTAGTCTTCGATCGCCTCAATCCCAAGCTGCCTCGATCGTTCGACGCCAGCCTTCATCCTATTAAGTTCTTCGGCGGAGTGCCCCTGCCACCCCACGACCTCGCCGATCACACGCAGCGGCTCCTTGGAGCGGTACGACAACGTCGGATTCCCCGGAAACTTCTTGTCCGTCAGGTTAGGATCATCTTCCACCGGTCCGGTCGCCTCCACAACATATATCCTGCCGGGCTCCTCGCCCAGAGCCAACTCGGCTCCCCAGATCGCCGCATTCAGAGTCCCCGACACATAGACGTACGCGGCCGTCTCCCTCTTGCCATAATTTGGTTTGTAACCTGCCTGGATCAGATCTCCGTGCTTTAGATCGGCCTTCGTGCCATGAAATAAACTTCGACCCGGAAACTGCGGATTGGTCACTGATATCTCCTAGGGATGATTGCTTCTGCAATTATCTCTCGTCGAAGAGTCGCCTGCCCCACTCCTCGCGCGGCATTTGCGCGAGAAGTGCGGATCTTCTTGGCGGGGCGGCTCATCCTCTCGTGGTTTTTATGAAAGCGTGATATTTTCCCCGAACTGTCATCCTGAGCCCTGTCATCCTGAGCGAGGATTGATCTTTGCGCGCCGTAAGCGCAAAGATCAACCGCAGTCGAAGGATCCCTATCCCGCGTGCAGCGCCAACGTCGTCCCAAGGCGTTCTCCCGGCGTCACCACTCGCCGCCAATCCCGGCCCGATATTCCGAAGAATGAGGTCAGTCCAGTCCATCTGAGACTCTCCTGGTTCCCTTGCACCTTCGAATCTTGCGTCGAGCACGGGACACGCTAAAATGCTTCCACTTTTGCCCGCCACCTTCGTCGCTAAAACAGGGAGGAAGCCCTTGACACTGGAAACGCAACAATTCGAGTCCCCATACTGCGTGAAGATCGATACCGGGAGCGGCCCCTCGGCGACCATTCAAGTTGCCTTCTTGACGCCGAAGGAACTGGAAGTTTTTCTGCAGACGGACTTCAAGCGGTTGGCACAGGAAGCGGGAGTGCAGGGCGCCCGCATTCACGTGGAGCGGGCAGTCGCGGCCGACTACGAGCAGGTTCTGCGCGAGGTCTCGGCATGCCTGCTCTCTGCCACAAAGCGCGCCGCCTGATTCGATCCTTTGCGGAGTTGGCAGGATACGGGCAGCATCCACCAGAGCAGGAAATTGTGTCAGTCCCGTCGGTCGCCGCTCTTTCAAAGGCCTTGTTCTTGCGACACTCTCGTAATGATTATTAAAGAGTGGGAATGTGGTATAAAATGGTAGAAACATGGAAGAAGCGTGGTGAATGACCTTGAATATAGCTCTGTTTGATACCGTTCCTAAACAGGACTACCTTAGCCTGTTTCACGAAGGAAAAACCGACTACAGCAAAGTCGTACAGCTTTTGGCTTTCAGCAAGAATGACGTCGCTAGAGCCTCAAATGTTTCCCTTCAATCAATTCGCTATGACGTTCCACGAATGCCAAAGGAGTTGGAGGACCGAATAAGGGAGTGGGCAGTCGCGTTGAACTTAGTGGCTCAGTTTTTTCAAGATCAGCAGAAAACAATACTGTGGTTTTCCACGCCCAATCCTCTTTTGGGGGATATGACTCCTCGCGACATGATAAAAATCGGACGGTTCCGAAAGCTCTGCCGTTTTATTCAGACTGCAATCGCTGAAAATCAGCCCCCCAAATGAATAAAACGTGGGTGCTGGAGTCTGGACAAATTTCAGAAATCACCCGATCCAAGGTTTACTTTGAGGAGCTAGTTCAATTTCATTGGCTTTACTATGCCGAACTGGCATTCCAGCGGAACAAAATTAGGGAGCAGATCAAAGAAGCCCTTAGGGAGAAGGCTAACCCATACGACTTCTCAAAGTGGCAAAGGATAGTTCGCTACAAGCACTCTCTCACACCGCTAAGCGCGGTGGGCAGCCTCACAGAGCCGGGTGGTCGATTCAATGTTGGGCAACTCGACTCTACCCGCTATCCGATGTTCGCAGCGCTGTACATTGCCGGGGATAAGGGAACGGCCTTGGCAGAGGTTCTTGGTAGGGACAAAAACGCAGGGTCTTTGAGTCCCGAGGAATTGGCACTCACTAAGCCTGATTCGATCTCAGCTGTATCAGTCAGCGGAAAACTCGACGCCGTCCTGGATGTTCGAGACCGAACAAACCTCACCAGGTTTGTCAATCTCGTCAAGCATTTCAAAGTTTCTCCTTACCTGCGTCGAATGGCTAAACGACTACACTTTCCTTTAAACCTGGTGACTACTCCCAAACAATTGGGCACAGTGTTAGAGGCGAAGAACTGGAGGAATTGGCCAATGGTTTACGATGTGCCTGCTGTGTCGCAAATATTCGGCGGGTTAGTCATGAACGCGGGAATTGAAGGAATCTTGTACAACTCTTCAATCACCGGAAAAGCATGTCTCGCCATCTTCCCGCAGACTCTCGTCAACTCTTCTTCATTTGTCGAACTGGATGACGCACCTCCAAGTCGAGAGGTCAAGACGAGAATTGACAGCAGTAATTTTCGAGAGTTTATCTAAGGCTCTGACGGTCCGGCAGCCAGCCCTTTTGACCGAAATCGGGTACGAGGACCGATGGCCCCTTTTTCTACCGGTCCGCGACAGCCAGTCTTCTACTCCTGCTCCAAATCGCATACCTCCGACAGTTCTTCCAGAAAATCCGGCTTGAGGTATTGGACGAAGTCCTTCACCTGCGCGAGCCGCTGACGAAGTTCCTCGAAGGAGATGAATCGGCAAATCTCGGCGAGTCGTGGATCGAGTCGGGAGAACGTTGGCCGGTTCACCTCGGCGAACACCTTCTCGCGTCGATCCTCCGGTGCGACGAGAAACAGTGGAATGTTGAGGTTCGGCTGCATCGCGACGAGGTCGCCCATTCGGAGGAGGCCGGAGTAGATCGAAGTTGTGCTTTCAATCTCAAAGGCGGCGACGATGGAGTTCTTCTGTAACCAGAGCACGTCAATCAGTTCGATGGTTCGGTTGGTCGCATCATCAAACTGCAGGGGAAGACTCGATCTCAGTGCTTGCAAATCAGAGAAACGATTTCCATTACACGAGCGGCTGCGATCGTTCCGAGCAACCCACACGTTGAATCCCATGTCTGAACCAAGTTTGAGAAGCAGCCACTGAATTTCGGTGTGCGCAGCCGGTTCTTTGACTGGCTCCTGCTCAGGCGGCTCCGAAGGCTCAGACTCAGGAACCGTTACCAGTCCGATCTTCGTCTTGATGGCCTTCGGCTGATACTTCAATTTGCCCGGATCAATCGGCCGGACGACGGGTGATTCCATTGCCTGTCGCACCGCTGCCACCACGGCTTCACCGTCTGATGGTTTCCATTTTGTTGGCGAACCTCGAAAGTGTCCGGTCCATGCGAGCGCGCCTCCCGTGCTAGTCTGAAACACGGAAAGCCGGTCGCGCATCTCCTTAACCGGAATACCGGTCTCCGGCGTCACCTTTGCGATTACCTTCACATTCACACGGCAGGGAAAGCTCTCGTCTTTCCAGATAGGCGTTGTGTCTTGAAACGCCGCCGATGTTATTTCGAGCACGCCGATCCATCGAGAAACTCCGGTCAGATAGCACAGAAAATAGTCGCCGATCTTAACCTTTTGAAGTGTGTTCCAGCGCGACTCGCGGAAACCGGAAACGCTCGCTCCTGCATCGAGGAACTCTTGCCAGGTTGCCGGGGTAAAGAGGTCAAGCCAATAGCTTCGTTCCGCCATTAGAACTCCTTCGCGGGTGAACCACGGAGTGTACCTCTTTCTACTCGCTCAAGCAGCATCGCAGTCTAAGAACCAGCGGGTATTCTGGTCGCACAAAGCGAGTGGGATTACCAGACTCAGCCACGCAATCACAAGTTACAACAGTTATCCACAGCCCCGCACCCACCGATGTGACATCTGACCTTGCCTTCCACAGGGCCGATATCCGATCATCGCCACAGCCAAAAGGCGTGGCAGCGATCTCCAAGGGCTGAGCTAAGTGCTTATTCCGCAAGATTTTGCTTGTAAGTCTTACGGGCTCAAGATTTTGCGAGCCGAAGCGGAGATCGGAGCTATCCAAGTTCTTTGAAATCAATATTTTGAGAGTCGCGGTCCGAAAAAATAAATTGAAGACCGCCGGGAAAGTTGCCGAATCAAAGGCCCCACCGGACTAGGCGCTAAGTCTATATTCTGCAAGATTTTGCGAGTAAGCCCTGCAGAATCAATATTTTGCAGCCGAAAAATCCGGATTCAGGCCAGCAACTCCTCTGGATCCAATATTTTACGCAGCGAGCCCGAAAAAAACACCTTCAAGGCAGCCACCCCTAAGCTAAATGTTTTCAGTATTTTACCCGTAAAATATTGAGCCACATAGGTTTCCCCCACGATTTTCCCCTAACCCGATGATTCTAATAGACCGGGAGGGGGAGGGAGGGTAGGGCAAACCGGATGTCGCAACCTAGTCTTAGCGAGAAGCGAGAAGCGAGAAGCCAGAAGCTAGGAGCTAGGAGCTAGAAGCTAGAAGCTAGAAGCTAGAAGCTAGAAGCCCAAACGTTCAGTGATACATTAGACCTGCGCGTCAGGGCGCATCCGGTCCGCGGGAAGGACAGAAGTCCACCTCATCGCGATTCATTTCTGCGAACTTACTTTCTGCCTGTCAATCATGCGGACAATCAGGCGACGACGAAAGGAAGTTCGTGCATGCCTGTCAAACCTCTTCCGCCCCAGGCGGACCTCGACCATCTCAAATATCAAGCCAGGGATTTGCTGAAAGCGCGCAGCGAACGCGATCCGCAGACCGCGCAGCGAATTCGTGAATTTCATCCCCGCTTCAAGAACGCAACCGACGCATCGATTTTCGGCGCGCAGTTCCGTCTCTCTGACGCCCAACTCACAATTGCCCGCGAGCGCGGATTCGCGAGCTGGCCAAAGCTGAAACGCCGCGTGGAAAATCCGTCCCCGGCAGACGACCTGACGCTGCCGTTTCAGGAACGAATTCAGGATTCTGCGTTTCGCCGCGCCGTCGATCTGTTGGATGCCGGAGGCGTGGAAGGCCTCAAGGCTCATCTGCGTTCGCATCCGAAGTTGGTGCATGAACGTGTGGTCTTCGAAGGCGGGAACTATTTCCAGAATCCGTCGCTGCTGGAGTTTGCGGCGGAGAATCCGATCCGCCATGGCAAGCTGCCGGCGAACATCGTGGAAATTGCCCGGCTGATTTTGGACGCAGGAGCGAAGAACGACCAGGCGACGTTGGATGAAACGCTAGGGCTGGTTTGCTCCGGCCGTGTGCCGCGCGAATGCGGAGTCCAGATCGCGCTGATCGATCTGCTCTGCGATTACGGAGCCGTTCCCGAGCGCGCGATGCCAAGCGCGCACGGTGAGTTCGAGGCAGCGGAGGCGCTGCTGCGCAGAGGCGCGCGTCTTGATCTGCCGGCCGCAGCCGCTCTCGGGCGCGTGGACGATGCACGACGATTGTTGCCCGGCGCGAGTGCCGAGGACCGTCATCGGGGGTTGGCGTTGTCGGCACAATTCGGCCGCACGGAAGTTGTCCGGATGCTGCTCGACGCCGGCGAGGATCCGAGCCGCTACAATCCTGCGGGATTCCACGCCCATTCGACGCCGCTGCATCAGGCGGCTCTTGCGGGACACGAAGAGACGGTTCGTTTGCTCGTCGAACGAGGCGCCCGCCTCGACTTGAAAGACACGATGTGGCAGGGCACGCCCGAAGGATGGGCCCTGCACGCCGGCAAAACTCGAGTTGCGGACTACCTGCGCGCGCAGATGGACCACAAAGCAAAGCCTAAAAGGCCCGAGCATTGATGCCGCGTGAATACGCCAGCTTTGGAAGAAGAAGCTCGACTACGACGGGTGACGCGCTACTTTGCCTTTTTGCTCAACCGCCAGACTAGCGTCAGGGGTTCATGTCCCTTGGCAGGAGTGATGACACCGCGTTGTTCCAGTGCCTTAATCGTGCTTTGAGTCGCCGATGCTGGCCGAATCACTTCGCCGTCTTTCAACCGCCGCAGGAGCGGATCGCTTCCGAGCAGATCCGTCTCCAACTGATAGCCTTGCTCGATGTGAGAAACAAGATCGAGTTCCGCTTCCGAAAGTTTCGGCAAAACTTTGCCCGCTTTTTTCTTCGCCATCGCTGTCTGATTCTGTGGTGGTTCGGCGCGAAGTATACCATCGAGCGGCCCAATGGTTGCGATGTGAAAGACGCTTCTAGTCCGGCAACGTTACACCGGATAATCTCTGGCAGGCATCGATGAGCTTTTCTTGCAGTTCAGTGCTTCGTGTGGCAGCAAGCGGGCTGCGAGGACGCATGTGATAGAAGTACTCGCCGCTCACGAGCGCATCCGGGTCGTCGCTCACGGCTAGCCAGGCTTGTGTCCGATATCCCTCATGTAAGTCGTCAGGAGCATTCGGGCCGCCCATCTTCGTAGCAACCCATCCCGGTTCAAGGGCGTTGGAAAGAACATCGTGCCAGCGCCGTGCTACGCCGAAGGCAAGAAGCACGTCGTGAAATTTGGTGTCGGAGTAAGCCTGCTGTCCTCTCCACGCGCGATGTTCCCAGTTCAAGTCTTTCAGGCTGGTGTCGCCGCCTCTGTGGAGACCCGAACTCAGATAAACGAGGCGCTTCGGCTTATGGATGAGAGCGGTGAGGATGTAAGGTGCAAGCGTATTCACGGCGAACTCTTGGGCCAGTCCATCTTCAGTCGTGATTCGGCGAGGTGACTGATAGCCGACCGCAGCATTGTGAATGACGGCGTCGAGTGAGCCGAGGGAATTGACTTGATCCGCGAGACTTTTTGTCTGACGGATGCTCGAGAGATCAGCAACTAGCACGGTCTCCGCGCCAGGGACCGCAGACATCGCGTCGCGGCCGCGTTGTTCGTTGCGAGCGTGAAGGACGACTTTGTGTCCCTGCTGGACGAGGAGTTGCGCCGCCATGCGTCCGAGTCCATCGGACGAACCGGTAATGAAGACGCGAGGCATGATACTCATCTTCACATGATTCTATTCGGGGTGCACTCTGCTCGACTGGATGTTTGTCTCTCTGGAATGATCGACCTGACAAAAATCTGAGCACGGTGGAACTTATCCACCGTGCCGCTGGGACGAGCTATCGTGGGAGGGAAAGGTTGAATAGAAGGTATCGATCGGAAATAGCAGCAGGAACGATAGCGAACACAGACCCTGAAAAGCGTTGTCATTTCGATCCAACAACGCCTCCTCATTCGGGCAGGAGTGCTCCCTTTTCAGATGACGAAAATCGAAGTGGACTTTATTTCAGGTGAGGAGACAAAGCAATCCAGAGAATCATGTATTCCATAGCATCGCAGCTATATCTCCAGGATTAGTAGCGCCCTGTCAAATATACCGGGCTGGATGACAAAACTTTCAGTCTTGACCGGTAAATTTGCGGCCATGTAGATTCGGTCTTGCCCTCCCCCCAGGTTTGGAGGCGCAAGTGAAGATTCTTATTCCTGGGCCCCAAGTAAGTTTTCTCCTTCTGAGCACGATCTTTTTAACCCTGCTGACGGCCGTAGCTGCGGCGCAAGATGTTGCAGGTTGCCCCACCACCTCTACCAACAATGTTTGTTTGACAACTTATCAAGGCGGCATCAGCCGTCTCGGATACAACTCCAGCGAGCCGACTCTTACGCAGGCGGCGATCACAGCGACATCGGGACAGAAATTCAAGAAGGAATATTCCGTCGCGGTGAATGGCGCTATTTATGCCCAGCCACTTGTGCTTCCGAATGTCACGATCAGCGGCACAACCTATGCAGACGTTGCGTACGTCGCGACCGAACAGAATTGGGTGTATGCGATTGATGGATCTTCAGGGAAGATCCTGTGGTCGACGAATCTCACGCCCAAGGGATACAAGTTTCTCAAGAGTTCTGACGTCAACGGCTGCGCCAACATTTTGCCCTCACCCGGAGATATTGGAGTGACCGGGACGCCGGTCATCGACATCAGCGGCAACAAAGGGCAGACGACCATCACGAGCGGCGTTTTGTATGCAGTCGCAAAGCTGAAGACTTCGGACACTCCGTACAGTTACAAGCAGACTCTTTATGCGCTGAGCATCATCGATGGCGGCAATGGCGTGAGTGCGACAACGCCGTACGCGTCGATCGATATCGGCGGGACGTTCAACGGGATCTCGTTCAACCAGGGGACGGTGGGCACCAATCCTCCTTATTCGCTGACGCAGAATCAGCGTGGCGCGCTGCTGGCGTTGCCGGAGTCAGGAGAGAATCCGCAGATCGTCATCACGTGGGGAGCACACTGCGATCACAAGAATTTTCCCTACAACGGATGGATGATGGCATATCAACTCAATGCCGCGCAGACGTCGCTGACCCAGACCGCAATCTGGGCGTCGATTCCGTCGAAAACCTCGTACGAAGGAGGAATCTGGGAGGGAGGCTCGGGACCTGCGGCGGACAGCAGCGGTCACATCTTTCTGACGATTGGAAATGGCGATTCGAATGTGAAGATCAGTCTGCCTCCGAACGACAATCCGACGTCGTGTACGAAGTCTCCTTGCGATTACGGCAACTCCATTCTTGAATTTCAGCTGCTGGGAAGTTCTTTCAGCGTGCTGGACTTCTTCACGGCGTATGACTGGTCGACTCGAAATAAGTACGACTACGACCTTGGAGCGGGCGGATTGATGTTGCTGCCAACACAGGAGAATGGGAATCCGGAGAGTCTGCTGGTGCAGGCGGGGAAGGAAGGGAATGTGTATCTAGCGCAGACTTCTCCGACCGGTTCGATGGGCGGATACACCGGGAATGGGGCCTCCGATTCGACGACGCAGGCTTTGTATCACGCTGTTTGCTACGACTCCTCACAGGAGTGCGGCATATGGGGATCTCCGGCGTGGTGGAACACGACTTCGGGCGGAGGCGGCTCGACGGGGTACGCGTATTTCGGCGGAAAGAATTTGGGGATCATGCAATTCCAGTTTTATCCCACGGGAAGCAGTTGCACAAAAAGCAATGGGAAAGCTGGATTCTGCACGACTCCGACGGCGACCACGTCACATACTTTCAGCTGGCCTGGCCCGACGCCGACCGTTTCTGCGGCAAGCACGACCGCAAGCCAAGCCATCGTGTGGGCGATCGACTCGCACCGGGCGCTGAACGGCGGAGTCGCGGGGCTCTGGGCCTTTGACGCGACGAAGCTGACTTGCCTCTATACGACGGATCAGGGGGTGGCGAAATCAGCGTGTACGAGAAAGAGTGCTTCAACAGATGTGCCGTCGGGGATTGCGGTAAAGTTCAGCGTTCCGAGCGTGGCCAATGGAAAAGTGTATGTGGGAACGGCAGGCGGCACGAGCGGGGGATATCTGAACATTTATGGGATCGAGTGAGAGCGGGACGTCAGGCCTTCAGCACTGCCCGCATGGGTGAACCAGAACGTCAGGCGATGCCGAGACGCTTCTGAATCTGCTCCAGCGGTACGCCTTTGGTCTCGGGCACCATGGTCTTTACCCACAGGAGCTGAAGGACCATCATTCCGGTAAAGAAGGCGAAGATGTAGCCCGGCGGGAATACGGCGACCATCTTCGGGAAAAATGTCGTAAGTGCTGCAGCGCAGATCCAGTGTGTAGAACTGCCGAGAGTCTGACCTTCGGCGCGGTGACGGTTGGGGAAGATTTCCGAAATAAAGACCCAGATAACAGCTCCCTGTCCGACCGCATGGGCTGCGATGAACGCAAAAATGCAAGCGGGCACGATTGCATAGTGCTGGGTGAAGAATGCCCACGCAACCAGACCAAGCGAGCCGATATAACCGAACGAGCCGATATAAAGGAGAGTGCGGCGGCCGAGGAGATCGATCATCCAGAGGCCGACAAATGTGAATACGAGATTGGTGATTCCAATCCCGATGGATTGCAGGAGGGCAGCTTTCGCGCCCAGGCCCGTCAGCTCAAAAATACGCGGCGCGAAATAAAGGATCGCGTTGATTCCCGACATCTGATTGAAGAATGCAATCAGGATGGCGAGCAGGATCGGGGTACGGAGCCGACGTGTCCAGAAATGGCCGGACGAAACTTGTTCAGTCGAAGCCGCGGCAATCTCGTCGGCCTGAGCGGCAATTTCAGATCTTGAGAGTTCGGGCTCGGAGCGCTCGAGAACTTTGAGCGCGGCATCGCGATCGTTTTTTCTACTCAGCAGCCAGCGTGGGCTTTCCGGAAGACCAAGGCAAAAGAGGGCGTAGAGAATCGACGGAAAAGCCGCCACGCCCAACATCCATCGCCAGGCGTTTTGACCAATGCCAGCCAACAGAGCGTTGGAAACAAACGCGATCAGAATTCCGAACACGATATTGAACTGGAACATGCCGGCAAGACGGCCCCGATGTTTGGGAGGCGCAATCTCGGAGATGTACATGGGCGCGACGACGGTTGAAATACCGATGCCGAGTCCGCCAATTACACGGGCAATAATGAAGACGGTTACGTTCGGCGCGAGCCCGGACCCCACCGCGCCCAGAAAGTAGAGGACCCCGATCCAGAGCAGCGTAGCCTTGCGGCCGAACTTGTCGGCGGGCCATCCGCCGATTAAGGAGCCGACGACGGTACCGTACAGCGCGGAGGCCATGGCAATGCCGTGGATACCGGGACTCAATCCCCAGATTGTCTGGATCGTTTTTTCGGCGCCCGAGATTACGACGGTATCGAAGCCGAACAGAAATCCGGCAAGAGCCGAGGTGAGCGACCAAAAGAAGACGCGACGGTTCATAGCGTAAGAGGCGGAGCTTACCACAGAATGGATCGATTCGCGGTGGAGACCTTAATCGCTCGTGAGCGGGTACCCTTTTTCCCGCCACCCGCGGATGCCGCCGTCCATCGAAATCGCGTTGGTGTATCCCATCTTCTGTAGATTGTCGGCTGCAAGAGCGGAGCGGAATCCCCCGCCGCAGTAGAGGATCATCTCCTGATTGAGGTCCGGGACGCGTCCTTCAATGTCTCGCTCAATGACACCTTTGCCGAGATGAACAGCGCCGGGCAGATGATCTTTGGCGAACTCGCTTTCTTCGCGGACATCGACGAGCATAAATTTATCGCCACGGTCCATTCGTTTCTTGACTTCGTCCACGTTGGTTTCACGGATCCGTGAGCGCGCGTCGTCGACAATCTTGAGAAAACGGGGAGGATGCTGATGGGCCATGAAGAAGCTCCTTTCGGTCGTTTCGAGCAGATATCGTATCAACTTTACGGTTGTTGGCGCAGGTTAGGGTTCGGTTAGCATGGACCCGTGCGGAAAACGGGTGAACGAAAAGTTGGGTTGGCGCGAGCGATGTCGAAGTTGGGATATTGCTCACGAGCGCAGGCCAGTTTCCTGATTCGCGACGGCAAGGTGCGGCTGAATGGGAGATTGCGGCGCGATCCGGAGGCGCCGGTGGTTCCAGGACGGGACCGGATTGCGGTCGACGGTCAAGCCGTTGGGCCGACGCAGAAGATTTATCTCGTCATGAATAAGCCGCGAGGGCTGGTGACGACGGCATCCGATGAGAAAGGGCGCGAGACGGTTTATTCGATTCTAGAGAACTCGGATGGGAATCTGCCGTGGGTTGCGCCGGTTGGGCGGCTTGATAAGGCCAGCGAAGGGCTTCTGCTGTTGACGAACGATTCAGAATGGGGAGCGCGTGTGGCGGCGCCCGAAACGCATCTCGAAAAAACGTATCACGTGCAGATCGGTGCGGTTGTGGACGAGGCTTTCATCCAGTTGATCGTGCGCGGCGTGAAGGCAGAGAACGGCGAGGTCTTGCGCGCGAAGAGGGCGTTAGTGTTGCGTTCTGGTGAGAAGAACTGCTGGCTGGAGATCGCGCTCGATGAAGGGAAGAACCGGCAGATTCGGCGGATGCTCGACGCATGCGGAATCGAAGTAATGCGGCTGGTGAGAGTCGGCATTGGCCCGCTGCAACTCGGGAATCTGGCGAAGGGCTCCTTTCGCACACTGACTGCATCGGAGAAGATGGAGTTGGATTGCGCGATGGCGGCCAGCAGCGGGCGATCGCTCCGGAGCACATGCTAGACTGCGTTTTCGCTCGGAGACCTGAGTGGCCGATCTTACATTCCTTCCTGCAGTAGAAATGGCGCGACAAATCCGCGAGAAAAAGATCTCCCCGGTCGAATTGGCTGAAGCCCATCTGGCCAAGATCGAGAGGTTGAATCCGAAGCTGAACGCGTTTGTGGACGTGAACCCGGAACAAGTGCGGCGCGCAACGAAGAATGCCGAAGTAGCTCTTACGAAGGGTGAAAAACTCGGCGTTCTGCACGGAGTGCCGGTTAGCGTCAAAAGCTCCGTGGATGTTGCAGGAATGAAATGTGAGGCGGGGACGCGCTTGCGGGAAGGATTCATTGCAGCCGAGGATGCGCCTCTGGTTGCCCGATTGCGTGGTGCGGGCGCGATCGTGATGGGCGTGACGAACACTCCGGAATTGCTGATGGCATGGGAGACTGACAATCTTCTGCACGGGCGCTCGAACAATCCGTGGGATCTCGAGCGAACTCCGGGAGGGTCGAGCGGCGGCGAGGCCGCAGCGATCGCGGCGGGCATGTCGGCGGGAGGAGTTGGAAGTGACGGCGGAGGCTCGATCCGGGTGCCCGCTCATTTCAGCGGCATCTGCGGGCTCAAACCGACTCCCGGACGGATTCCATCGACTGGGCATTTCCCGGCGTCGGGTGGGCCATTCGCAATACTGGGGGTTGTCGGCCCAATGGCGCGCACGGTTGACGATCTCAAAGTGCTATTCGAAATAATGCAAGGCCCGGATGACGGAGATACTTGTGCCGCTCCGGTGCCGGTTCGTTGGCCGAGCGAGTCGGAAACCAGGAGATTGAAGATTGGCTATTTCGAAGACGACGGGCGGACGCCGGTCGCGCCTGAGATTCGAGCGGCCGTCAGGAAAGCCGCGAAGGCTCTGAGTGATGCTGGATTTTCCGTCGAACCATTTCGTCCGGAGGGTCTCGAAGAGGCCCGCGTGCTCTGGAAGAAGTTCTTCGTGAAGGTCGGAGGAATGTTGATCGGGCCGATGTTCGACCGGCGCGAGGGAGATCTCAGTCCAATGCTTCAGCAGTTTCTGCAATGGTCCGCTGCGGAGCCACAGTTCACCGAGAATTCTTTGCTCGCAGCGTGGTTTCGTCGCGATCAGTTGCGGGTGGAGTTTTCGCGGCAGATGCGGGAGCATCCCATTCTGCTGTGTCCACCGGCGGCGATTCCAGCGTTCCGGCACCGCGAGCGCAGTTGGCTAGTGGAAGGGAAGACTATCCATTATCTCGATGCGTGGAGTTATACGGAGTGGTTCAACCTGCTTGGTAATCCGGCGGCCGTCATCCCGGTAAGCCACACCGCCGAGGGCCTGCCGATCGGTGTGCAGATAGTCGGAAGACCTTGGGCGGAAGAAGAAGTGCTATCGGTCGCGGCGGCGTTAGAAAAAGAGTGTGGCGGATGGGAAGCGCCGCCGATTTGCTGAGTCCAATGCTGGCGCCAGTGCATGCAAACTTGCCGGTAGTATTTTTCAGTTATTCCAACCTGCGGTGTCTCTGTATAACGTTGTGTGCGCGCAACTTCAGCCACTGTGGGGCTGAGCTGTTCGAAACGGGTCTCGGCGTTTGCGCAGCGTTTCAATGACACTTCCAGGGAGAATTTTCGCTCGAGCCCTGCCTGGGCTGGTATTTTTTCTCGCTGTTTCCGCGGCCTATCTCTACGCGCTTCCGCAGCCGAATATCTTCTATGCGGGCGTTGTTCTGCTTCATGCTTTGGCGGGTGTGATCGTTGCAGTGCTGCTGGCATTGAAGCTACTCAAATTGCTTCGGACTCAAAGCTGGCTGGCTCGAATTGGCTGGGTGCTGATTGCAGCAGGCGCCGTGGTCGGATTGATCCTGATCAAGACCGGCACTCCACGTTCGGAATGGAACAAGCTCTATCTGCATATTGCGGTTTCGACTGCCGGCGTGGGATTCCTGGTCGCCGACTGGCTGAGTCGGCGGGGACAGCCGCAAACGCAGCCTGTTGCGACAAGTGCCTCTGGCCGCATTGTTGGTCTTGTCGCTTGTCTGGCTGTGCTTGCCGGGGTTGGTTACGGAGCCCAGTATCTGCGGCAAGGATGGGAGAACCGGAATCGTATCCAGAACCCAACAATAGCTCCGGGGAACATGGATGCAGAGGGCGATGGGCCCAGTGGTCCCTTCTTCCCAAGTTCGGCGCAGGTCTACGGACATCAGAAGATTCCGAGCAAGTTCTTCATGGAATCCGACTCGTGCAAGCGCTGCCACGAGGATATCTACAACGAGTGGAACAGTTCGGCCCACCATTTCTCTTCATTCAACAATCAGTGGTACCGCAAAGCGATCGAGTACATGCAGGACACCGTCGGGACGAAGCCCTCGAAATGGTGCGGCGGGTGCCATGATCCCGCTGTTCTGTATTCGGGATTGATGGACACGCCGATCAAGAAGATCGTGCATCGTCCGGAGGCGCAGGCTGGCCTTGGCTGCATGATGTGCCACTCGATCGCCAAGGTGAAGAGCACGATGGGCCAGGGGGATTTCTATCTGGAATATCCCAAGCTGCATGAACTGGCCGCGACGAAGAATCCGGTCATGCGGGCGATTCACGATTTCGTGATTCAACTCAATCCTGAGCCCCACCGCAGGGTCTTCCTCAAGCCGTTCATGCGCAGTCAGACGGCGGAATTTTGTTCGACGTGTCACAAAGTTCATTTGGATGTGCCGGTCAACGATTACCGTTGGGTTCGCGGATTCAACGAATACGACAACTGGCAGGCTAGCGGAGTTTCAGGACAAGGGGCGCGTTCGTTCTACTATCCGCCGAAGCCCGCGCAATGTGCCGACTGCCACATGCCCATGACAGCATCGAAAGACATGGGCAACATCAATGGCATGATTCATTCGCACCGGTTCCTGGCGGCCAACACGGCGCTTCCGACCGCGAACGAAGACGCGACACAGCTAAAGCTGACGGAAGATTTCCTCAAGAATGGCGTTGTTTCCGTGGATATATTTGCGCTGTCGCCGGCGCAGGCTCCGCTGAAACCGGGAGCGTCGAGTCAATCGGATCTGTCGACGACGTTCGCTGTCGGAGAAGAATCCGAAAACAAGGTAACCGCAGAGACGCAAGGCGAGGTCGCGCCCGTTACCGCGCCATTGAATCGGGTTCAGCCACCCCTCCGGCGTGGTGACACAGTGCGCGTGGATGTTGTGGTCCGGACGAAAAAGCTTGGGCACTTCTTCCCAGGCGGAACTGTGGATGCCTACGATACGTGGCTGGAACTCAAAGGCACCGACGACAAAGGTCAGACAGTTTTCTGGAGCGGCATGGTGGAAGACAACGGGCACGGCCCGGTTGAAAAGGGAGCTCATTTCTACCGGTCGCTGCAGATTGACGAGCACGGAAATCCGATTAACAAGCGGAACGCATGGGCGACACGGGCCACAGTGTATGTCCGGCTGATTCCGCCTGGTGCGGCTGACACCGTGCACTACCGGATGTTCATTCCGGAAGGAGTAGGGAACAAGATCACGCTGCACGCGCGCCTCTGCTACCGCAAGTTTGCCTGGTGGAATACGCAGTTCGCGTTCAAAGGAGTGCCCGAGCCGAATGAACTGAACAAGGTTGCGTCCGATTATGACGACCGGCCCATGCTGTTCACCGGATCGCTAGAGGGAATTTCGGCGAAGGAAGAAAAGGTTCCGGATCTGCCGATTGTTGCCATGGCCGAAGATGAAGTTACCTTGCCCGTGATTGCGCATAATGCGCCGGAGCCGCAGCCGAAGACGATTGCGTTGAAAAACGAGTGGCAGCGCTGGAATGACTACGGAATCGGGCTTTTTCTGCAGGGAGATCTGAAGGGGGCGGCAGCCGCGTTCCAGAAGGTTACGGAAGCGGACCCTAATAATCCCGATGGATGGGTGAACATTGGCCGCTGTGCTGTTCAGGAAGGCGATATGGCGCGTGCGCGAGTCGTGCTGGAGAAGGCGCTGGCACTGTCACCGAAGCTAGCCCGTGCCAATTTTTTCTATGCGAAAGTTTTGCGGGCGGATGGCAATTACGAAGGCGCTGTGCAGCGCTTACGCATGGTGCTGGACGAGTATCCACGGGATCGTGTCGCTCTGAACGATCTGGGGCGGATTCTCTTCTTGCAGCGCAAATATGGGGAGGCGGTGAAGGTGCTCGACGCGGCGTTGCAGGTCGACCCCGAGGACCTCGAGGCAAATTACAACCTGATGCTCTGCTATAACGGCCTGGGCAATGAGAAAATGGCGAAAGAGCACGAGGCGCGCTATCTGCGCTTCAAGGCAGACGAGGCTTCGCAGGCGATCACCGGACCCTATCGTCAGACGCATCCTGATGACAACAATGAGCGGCAAGCGGTGCACGAGCACGTTTCGGTGCCGCTACCGATTCTCGGGGCGCGATCGACGCTGAAGGCTGCTCGTCACGAGAGCTCACCTTTATTGGCTGCTGGGGCTTCCCGATAAATGCTTTCTTCCATCACGAAATCGATGAGCGACGTCCGTTCCTACATGCGAAGCAATCACGGTCTCTCGTGGGTTTCCGGCGCCTTGTCATTGTTGTTCTTTCTGACGTTGCTGGGTTCATTCAGCGCCGCGCAATCGGTGCACTTCCGCGACATTACCGCACAAGCAGGTATTCGCTTCATCCATAACAATGGAGCATTCGGCAAGAAGTGGCTGCCGGAAACAATGGGACCTGGGTGCGCGTTCATCGACTACGACAATGACGGATATCCTGACATCGTTCTGATTAATGGCGAGGATTTCCCGGGACATCCGCATGGCGGCGCGACGACGCTAAAGCTCTATCACAATAATCACGACGGCACTTTTACCGATGTGACGCGAAGAGCTGGGCTCGCGGTTCCGATGTATGGGCTCGGAGTTGCCGTCGGAGATTACGACAACGACGGGTATGACGATATCTTCATCACTGCTCTTGGGCAGAGTCATTTATTCCACAACAACGGCAACGGGACATTCACTGATGTGACGAAGTCCGCGGGAATGTGGGGACCAGAAGAATTCTCGGCCAGTGCCGCATGGGTGGACTACGACCGGGACGGAAGACTCGATCTGCTGGTTGCAAACTATGTGCAGTGGAGTGAGAAGGGCGATCTTTACTGCACGGTG
>DATEJO010000258.1:0-17724 GCA_035277905.1 Candidatus Sulfotelmatobacter sp. | reverse complement strand
CGCAACCGGCGACATGGCCGTGCCGCTGGCCACGTTTGTGTTCTGGAGCGCCGCTTGAAGATCAAGGTAACCGGCACCAACTGTGAAGATGTCGTACTGGTCGGTGTAGGTGATTCCGGTGCTGGGATCGGTCACGCTGCTGTACTGCGGGAAGGTCTTGTACGCAGTTTTCATCAACCGCGCTTTCACCTGATTCGGAGTGAGGCTCGGATATTTTTGCAGCAGATCAGCCACCGCTCCACTGGCCACGCCCGCAGCCATACTGGTGCCACTTAGCGTCATGTATTTCGAGGAGGGGGAACTGCTCCCTCCGTACATGTACGAACTGTAGGGCAACCAGTTGCTCGGATAGTCGGTATAGAGCGTCGATCCTTGTGCCTCGAGCGAAACCAGCAGGTTCCCGGGAGCCACGATATCAGGCTTCGCAATCGCATCGATGGCGGTCGGCCCCTTGGAACTGTAGCTGGCAATCAGGTCGTCAGTGCGCACCGGCGTATCCATTGGCTTCATTGCGCCGACGGTGATCACGTACGGATCATTTCCTGGCGAGGTAATCGTTGCGTAGCCGTTGGTCTGCTGATAACGGCCGTTGTTCCCCGCTGCCACAACGACTACGATTCCGTTTTTCCACGCCTGTTCAACCGCCTGGCAGAGTGGATCCAGCTTGTAGCTTTCATAAACCGCGCGGCCCAAGGAAAGGTTGATCACGCGGATGTTGTAGTAGGGCTTCAGAGCGATCGCTTGCGCAATAGCCGCAATTACCGCGCTGTCGCTGCCCGCACCATTCTGGTCGAGGACCCGCAAGTTCACCAAATGGGCGTTGGGGGCAATGCCCTTGAAGGTCTGCGAATAGCTCGAACCAGTAGAGTTCGCGCCGTTTCCCGCAATGAGTCCGGCAATATGTGTGCCGTGACCGTATTGATCGCTGGTGCTGAAATTTCCGGGAACGAAGCTTTGGCTATACACCACGCGCGAAAGTCCGAGGAGCCCGCCGTTCAGATCGGCAGAGGGGCTAACACCACTATCAATGAGCGCGATTCCAATGCCCGAACCGGTATACCCCGACTGCCATGCGTACGGCGCATTAATGGCCGGAGCGGCAACACTCAACGTGGGGTTCAGAGGCCGATCGGAGCTGATGTAGAGGACATTGGGATGCGTCGAAAGGGACAAGATTCCCGGACCATCGAGCGACGCCACCAATCCGTTCACGATCGGGAGCGGCGCCAGAATCTGTCCGCCCAATTGCAGGATGTCATTCACCAGACAGTCCACCAGCCCGAGCAGACTGTTGCAGTTCACCTGCGTTCCCGGCGCATACTGCACGATTACATTCACCTGCTGAGACGACGTATATCCCTGCAATTCAGGCGATAGCTTGGGATTCTGCGCTTGGGCGAGCGATACGCCGGCCAGCACAATCACGAGAAACAGAGCCCTTTTCATTTTTCCCCCAACGACGCGCCCACAGGCACGTAACGACACAGTACGTGACCTGAGTAAATGCAGTTGCGGGTCCAAAGTGTGACCGTGATTACTCTTGCTTTTCAGTGGGTTAGAACTACCTGTTGTGAAACGCAACGGGCATTTTGTCTCATGCCGCGGGCGCGGGACAAGTTGTCCCCTCCCGGGCCCACCGCAGCCCTCTCTGAAGCCTCCTAAACTATTCAGCCCAAAGAAGTAAACGATGGTAACCAACTCATATGCTTTTGGGCGGACATGACCCGCAAATTGTTGAAAAATCTAACTAATTGTCATGTCAAGGGTGGGGTCCATCGGGGTTCGTGTATTCATTGGCGGAATGGCGCTTGCGGGATTTGTGTGTCTCGTCATAGCGGCTATTCAGTGGCATTCGAGCGATCCATTGAAGTTCACCTGCTATGTGATTGCGGCCCTGCTCGCCTCATCCTTGAAAGTCAGTTTACCGGGAATCGAGGGGACTCTCTCGGTGAACTTCCTGTTCACGCTTCTCGGAATAATCGAACTGAGTCTGCCGGAAACACTGATCATCGGCCTCGCCAGCACTCTTGCGCAGTTCTATTGGCGCCCGGCACGAACGCTGAAACCCGTTCAACTCATTTTCAACGTTTCGCAGGTCACGGTTTCGAGTTCCGTCGCGTATGCCGCTTACAAGCTGATGGCCGGGTACGTTCTTCACGGGCCCGGGCCGCTGGCGCTCGTAGTGGCGGCGGTAACACACTTTGCTTGCAATACTTCGGCCATGTCGACCATTATCGGCCTGACCGAAGAGAAGTCGCCGCGCAAAGTTTGGATCGACAGCTATCTGTGGTCTTTTCCCTATTACATGGTGGGAGCTGCCACGGCTGGCCTGGTTCATTTCCTGAACTCGCATATCGGATGGCAGTCGTCTTTGCTCGTACTGCCGCCGATCTACCTGATGTATCGCTCCTATCGTCTTTATCTCGGCAAACTGGAGACTGAAAAGCTTCACGCGCAGCAGGTTTCGCATCTGCATCTGCGGACGATCGAGGCGCTTGCGCTCGCAATCGAAGCGAAGGACGAGACGACTGGCGAGCATCTGCAGCGCGTGCGCGTGTACGCGATGGAACTGGCGAAAGAACTTGGGCTGAGCGACGACGAAACCGAAGCGCTGAAAGCCGCCTCGGTGCTGCACGATATCGGAAAGCTGGCCGTGCCGGAGCACATCATCTCGAAACCGGGCAGGCTCACACCGGAAGAGTTCGAGAAGATGAAGATCCATCCGATCGTTGGAGCGGAGATTTTAGAGCAGGTGCGCTTTCCATATCCCGTGGTGCCGATCGTCCGAGCGCATCATGAGAAGTGGGATGGAAGCGGCTACCCGAGCGGTCTCGCGGGAGAGGAGATCCCGATCGGCGCACGAATTCTGGCGGCGGTGGATTGCCTCGACGCTCTTGCCTCGGATCGGCAATACCGGAAAGCGTTGCCGCTTGATGAGGCTATGGCGAAAGTCGTCGCCGATTCGGGAAAGAGCTTCGATCCCCGCGTAGTCGAGATTCTGCACCGCCGCTATATTGAACTCGAGAAGCTCGCGACCGAGCAACCCCTGCAAGCGCCCGTCAGGTTGTCCACGGACATCAAGGTCAAGCGAGGCTCGGCTCCAGATGCAGGATTTGCCGAATCCGCCGAGCCTGTACCGGAGAAGTCACGCGTGATTGATAATGCGCAAGGCCGTGTCTCCACTGCTCGCGAACGCGGCCGCGAAATCGCGGCCATCGCGCGAGCGAGCGGCACCTTGAGCAAGGCTGATATTTTTTCGCTGCTTTCAGTCCGCCTGAAAGAGTTGGTGCCGCACGAGTCGATGGCCGTCTATTGCCCGAACTCCGAGATCCTTGCTTCTGAATTCGTCTCTGGAGAAAACGCGCGCCTGTTTTCCTCGTTGCGAATCCCGCTGGGCGAAGGCTTGTCCGGATGGGTGGCGCAGAATCATAAGGCGATTCTCAACGGCAATCCTTCGGTCGAGCCCGGATATCTGAATGATCCGACCAAGTACAGCACGCTGCGCTCGGCAGTAGCGGTGCCGATCGAAGCGTCATCAGTGGTTGTTGCAGTTCTCGCGCTTTATCGGGCGGGGCAGGACGCATTCTCGCGTGACGATCTTCAGGTCCTGGAAACCATCGCGAAAGAGATATCCGGCACGATCGCGGAAGCAAAGCCGAAAGCCGCAGGAGTTGGCGCGGGAGCGATCTAGCTCACCACATCCGTCTGACGTGATATTCGTCAAAGATGAGATCGTTGCTGATGATTGCAAGATTCTCCATCTGCGCTTGCGCGATCAGCATTCGATCGAAGGGATCCCGATGTTCCCCCGCGAGGCTGCCGGCGCGAACAGCATGCCCGATCGAAATTGGCATGGGATCAAAGCCAAGCTGAGCCAGATAATCGTCGAAGTCAGAGATCAATTCTTCGCCGGTTGGCAATTTTCCCAATCGTACCTTGGTTGCGATCTCCCAAGCTGAAACCGCGCTGACCAGGATTTCGTTACTCCCGTCTTCAATGAGCTTTCGGGCCCGAGCACTCAGCGCTGGCGCGGCGTTAAACGCCCACAACAGAGTATGAGTATCCAGGAGATAGCGCATCACTCACTCCCAGCGGTCGAGTTCTTCGGCAGGAAGCGGCTCAAAGAATTCCGGCCCCACTACCAGTTTGCCTTTCAGGATGCCGAGTTTACGCTGTCCTTTTTTGCCGTTTACGGGAACGAGCCGCACGACAGGCTCGGGACCACGGGCAATGATGATCTCTTCCCCGCGACAGGCCCGTTGGATCAGGCGCGAAAGGTTCGTCTTCGCATCGTGGATCGTAAAGGTCTTCATGTATTAGCTAAGCTAAGTATATCTTAGCTAAGTGCCACAAACAACCAATTTGACGGCTAGCCTTCCTCCCCCGTGAGTTCCCGAAGAGATTTTGACGGAACGTAGCTCCACTCTCGGGACTAAAGGACTGTAGATTCGTGTCGACATCGCCTGATCAGAGTGGCATTGAGCGCCAAGGGGGAACCGTTCCTACCGTTAACTAACGGGTTATCAGCCTTTTACAAGGGTAACTTTCCGTGATATAACCGCCCGTGAGCAGAAAAGCGGGCTTTGGCCTGCTGGGAGCTTGATTCAATGACGTTGGCCTCATTTACTGACGACAAAATATCATCCGGCCAACGTGGAGGAGGTACCGTGGGGGAAGAGGCACGGACCGGGAAAAGATTCCCGCTGGAATTGCCGATCAAGATTCACAAAGGCGAACTGGACACCAGCGGAACCACAGGCAACCTGAGCGCCGCCGGCGTCTACATTCGCGCCGACGCAGCCATGGAAATCGGCTCGCCCGTGGAATTTGAAATCACGCTGCCGCCGGAAATGACGGGCGGGCAGGAAAACGTGACCATCCAGTGCAAGGGACGGGTGGTGCGCGCGGACGAGACGGGCCAGGGCGGCGAAGGCCGTGGCGTCGCGTGCGTGATCGACTCATACGAGTTCGTCCGAAACTCTTAACTTTGAATTCGACTCTTGGAGCGCTGACAACATGCTCAAACTGATTCTGGCGGATAACCAGGCTATCTTCCGTGCGGGAATCGCGAAGGTGCTCGCCGTGGAAGATGAGATGCGCATCGTGGCCCAGGCGCAGACTCCGGAACAGATGTTCATGGCTCTGGATAAATTTCGCGCCGCCGTGCTGGTCGTAGCTGCGGGGTTCCACAACGATTTTGCGGCGATCGTACAGGCCGCGAACAAAGCTAAGACCCGCGTGATCGTGCTGGCCGATACCGGCGAGAGCGCGCAGAAGCACATGTCGAACGGCGCGCACGGAGTGGTCTATCGCAACGTAACCAGCGCCGCACTTGTGGACTGCGTGCGCAAAGTCGCCCGCGGCGAGACCTGGGTGCAGGATGTCGCCGTGCCTAGCGAACTCACCGAAAACGATATGGTCGGCCTGCGCGTGCGCGACCGGCTGACGGCGAAAGAACTCCGCATCGTCGCGCTGATCGTGCAGGGATATAAGAATAAAGAGATCGCCACGCAGCTCGGCACCACGGAGCAGGTCATCAAGAATTACCTGCGCAACGTGTATGACAAGATTGGCGTGTCCGATCGGCTGGAGCTGGCGCTGTTCACGATTCACCACCGGATATTGAACGAAGCGGCGGCTGCCACTACGGCCGGCGCACCGGCACAACCACCGGCGGGTGTCGCAACGTAAATCGAAGTTCTCCGGGGAAACCAAGAGCCGCCTACGCAGGCGGCTTTTTTGTTCGCCAGTGTTTTGGCGCCCTCCTCGTCAGATCAGCGAATCGTCTAAAATTCATCCGCATCTATTACGGCCTATGGAATTCCGACAGCTTGGAAAATCTGGATTGAAGGTTCCGGTGCTCAGCTATGGCACCGGTACTTTTGGCGGAAGCAACGATTTCTTCAAAGCGTGGGGATCAAGCGACGTTGCCGAAGCAACACGGCTGGTCGATGTCTGTCTCGACGCCGGTGTGAATTTATTCGATACGGCGGATGTTTATTCAGACGGCCTTTCCGAAACCATTCTCGGCAAAGCGATCTCGAAACGGCGTGACAAAGTGCTGATCTCGACGAAAGCTACGTTTCGCATGAGCAACGTAGACGGTCCCAACGACGTTGGATCGTCGCGGCATCACTTGCTTCAGGCGTGCGAAGCAAGCTTGAAGCGGCTGGGAACAGATTACATTGACATCTATCATCTGCACGGGTTCGACGCGCTCACTCCGGTCGACGAAGTCTTGAGCACGCTCGACAATCTGGTGAAGAGCGGAAAGGTACGCTACATCGCGTGCTCGAACTTTTCCGGATGGCATCTCATGAAGTCGCTCGACGTTGCCGATCGCTACGGATGGACGCGCTATGTGGGACATCAGGTCTACTATTCGCTGATCAACCGCGAGTACGAATGGGAACTGATGCCGCTCGGCGCGGATCAGGGAGTGGGCGCGCTGGTGTGGAGTCCGCTGGGATGGGGACGCCTGACGGGAAAAATTCGCCGTGGTCAGCCGCTGCCCAAAGTAAGCCGGCTGCACGAGACTGGCGACAAGGGTCCGAAGGTCGATCAGGAGCATTTGTACAAAGTCGTAGATGCATTGGATGCCGTGGCGAAAGAGTGTGGCAAGACAGTTCCGCAGGTTGCGCTCAATTGGCTGCTGCAACGGCCGACGATTTCCACTGTAGTGGTGGGAGCGAGGAACGAAGAACAACTGCGGCAGAATCTGGGTGCCGAGGGATGGAAATTATCTGCGGAGCAGGTGGCGAAGCTCGACCAGTCGAGCGATGTGACGCCAATCTATCCGTACTGGCACCAGCGAGACGCTTTTGTTGAACGCAATCCGCAGGCCGCACGGCCAGCTGAGTGGCTTCAGCGCTTCTGAGTGAAATGCTGGATCAGGGCTGCCGCGGTAGCATCGCAGGCGTTGAAAGTCTCTCCGCCACCCTGATTCGTCATTACTAGAACTGCGAAGTCTTTCGCTGGGGCCATCCAGACGATTGCGAAATTTTGCGTGTTGCTCCCTACATGAGTAAGAGCGCGTCCCCCGGCCCACGGACGATCGGTGACAATCCAGCCGAAACCGTAATCGCCGCCAAAAGGCGGTGTGTGCAGGCGCTTGAAAGTTTCGGGCTTCAGGACTCCGGCTTCACCCTGCTCGCCTCGAAGATGCGCGGCCACGAATTTTCCCCAATCGACGATGGAACAGTGAACGGTCCCAGCCGGACCGATGACGGGTGCATTGTCAGCCTGAGGTCCGGGAGCGATGGCGCGATGGATACCGAAGGTCAGCAGGATATGCTGCCAGGGCTGATCGATCTGCTTGGAATCCCGCGAACCCATCGCGCCGAATCCGCAGGTCTTCATGCCAAGCGGATCGAACAAGCGCTTGCGCATCAGATCTTCCCATGAATCGTTAGCGACTCGTTCGGCCATCGCCCCGGCGACCGCGTAGCTGCGATTCGAGTAGAGGAATGTCGAGCCTGGTTGGTTCACCGGAGGCTCAGCCAGAATCATCGCAACATAGGCGGCGCGCTGTTCGCGAGGCGCACCCGGAAGGTTGTACATGTCGGCGAGATTCTTCCCTTTGGGCCAGCTCTCGTCGGTGAATCCCGCGCGATGCGCGAGCAGTTGTTCGAGAGTGACTTTGCGGTACGCGGGATTCATCTTCGAAACGAGATCGGGGAAGACCTGCTCGATCGTCGTGTTCCAGGAAAGTTTGCCTTGCTCGACAAGAGTCGCCAGCATGGTTGCCGTCATCGACTTGGTGTCGGAGCCGAGATGGAACTCATCATCGATCGTGACGGGAGTGTTGGTGCCGTACTTGCGGACTCCAACAGCGCCGACTCCGACAAGGCCTTTGCTGGTGACAATGGCTCCGGCTAGTGCGGGCAGATCGTATTTCTGAAGAATGGGCGTGAGCAGGGAGTTCAGATTTTCGGGAGTAGCGGACGATTGTGAGAAAGCGCTCGAAGTGATTGCGAGCGCGAATAACAGGCTCGATGCAAACACGCCGATGATCGCAGGGTTAATCGTCGCGGCCCTCAGGGGCTGAAGCCCGGAATCTTAATTTCCGGAACGGCGCGGCTGCAAGCCGCGCCTTTCCAAAAACCAAATCCGGCTCCAAACGCAGGCCCTCAAGCAACTTGTCCGGGTCAAGAACAAACCGTCACTGTAGCGACTAGCTGATTTTTTCTCCGACAGCCTTCGCCTGCGTGAACAGGTACAGATAATCCGGGCCGCCGGATTTGGAATCGGTGCCCGACATGTTGAAGCCGCCGAAGGGATGCGCACCGACCATCGCTCCGGTGCACTTGCGGTTGATGTAAAGATTTCCTACGTGGAACTCCTGGATGGCACGGTCCATCTTGTCGCGCGAACTGGTGTAGACGGCGCCGGTCAGCCCGAACTCAGTGTCGTTGGCGATTTCGAGAGCGTGATCGAATCCGCGTGCTTTGATGACCGCCAGCACCGGTCCGAAGATTTCTTCCTGCTCGAGTTTGGACTTCGGAGGAATGTCGGCGATAACCGTCGGCTGAATGAAATAACCCTCGCCGGGAGCGCGTTCGCCACCGGTGATGATGCGCCCATCTTTCTTGCCCTGCTCAATGTAGCCGAGAATGGTCTTCATCGAGCCTTCGTTAATGACGGCAGCCATATTGGCGTTTTCGGCCGGATCACCGACTTTGATTTTTTCGACACGCGCTTTCAGCTGCGAGAGGAAGCGGTCGTAGACGCGTTCATCGACAATCGCGCGCGAGCAAGCCGAGCACTTCTGGCCTTGGAATCCGAACGCAGCGGCTGCGACTCCCTCGACCGCGGAGTCGATGTCAGCATCGGCATCGACGATGATCGCGTCTTTGCCACCCATTTCAAGGATAGTCCGCTTGATCCATACCTGGCCGGGAGCCTGCGTTGCGGCTGCTTTGTTGATGTGGAGTCCGACCTCGCGCGATCCGGTGAAAGCAATGTAGCGCGTCTTCGGATGTGCCACGACCGCGTCGCCAAAGCTGGCTCCAGCACCGGGGCAGAAATTCACGACGCCTTCCGGCATGCCACACTCTTCGAGGAGCTCGACGAATTTCGCTGCGATGGTGGGCGAATCGCTCGAGGGCTTCAGGATGACGGTGTTGCCGCAAACGATCGAGGCCAGCGTCATTCCGGCCATGATGGCGCAGGGAAAATTCCACGGGGGAATCACGGCGCCCACGCCGAGCGGGATGTAGTGCAGCGTGTCGTGCTCGCCGGGTAGTTGGATCGGCGTCTGCGCTTTTGCGAGGCGCAACGCTTCGCGCGCATAGAACTCGCAAAAATCGATCGTCTCGGAAATATCAGCGTCGGCCTCAGCCCAATTTTTCGAGACTTAAAAACCGAGCCATGCCATGTATTCCATCTTGCGCTGACGCATCAGGTCGCCGACGCGGAAGAACAAGCTGGCGCGTTCTACGACGGGCGTGCGGCTCCAGGATTCGAAAGCCTTGAGGGCGGCGTTCATCGCGGGCTCAACGTGTTCCTTGCCGGCTTTCTGATGAATGCCGACGATCTCGGAGGGCTTCGCGGGACTCAGAGACTTGATTTTGTCGGAGGTCTTGACGCGCTTGCCGCCGATGATGAGGTCGTATTCGCGGCCGAGCTGGCTGCGGACTTTAGCGATGGCGGCGCGCATGCGGCGCGCGTTTTCTTCGTTGCGAAAATCAAAAAAAGGTTCGGTAACAAATGGTCCAGTATGTAGCGTTGCGCGCGCTGGCCGGACGGGCGCTTCCAGGGTTGCCATGGGAGAAATTCCTTTCGAGATGAGTGCTATTAACTTGGATTAGTCTACACCGCATAAAGACGCTGGATTGCGAAAGCCTGGGGCGATAGAGGGCAGCGGTCTTGGAGTGGTGCTAGAACGATGTGTTTTGAACATGTCCTCACAAATTATTGGTTTTAAATGACTTGCCTCATCGGCAGATTGCGTATTCCTTCCAAAATATTGAATTCACGTTGATTACCCGCAAAATATTAAAAAATAAGTACTTGGGTTGTGCTGTAGTGCGGTATCCACCCTCAGAAGATGCAACCGCTTTCCTCAACCACCAAGGTCACGAAGTCACACGAAGGGAGTCGCGGAGAGTATCTTGTGTCGCTATTCGTCGTCGGCCGGCGCTATTTGCCGGTTCTCTGAGGGGCATCTCCGAGCTGCAAGCACATAACGACGGTTTGTTGTCAGGCCGGATTCGGCTATGGGCTTGAGATTCGCGTTGACATCGCCATATCGGTGAATAGAATGTCTGCACTTCATCACTCCATCACATCAAGGGGAACCCGCATGAAGACGTTCTGCAGATTCGGAGCGGTCTTGTCTGTCTTCTTTGCACTCGTCACTCTTTCATTTGCACAAACAGGAACAACGTCGGTCGGTGGAACGGTTGTCGACTCTTCAGGAGCGGCGGTTGCCGGGGCCAAGGTCACGATCTCCAATAACGGCCAGGCGCTCGAGCGCGAGGCCCAGACCAACAATGCGGGCGAATACCGGTTTCTGGCGCTGCCTCCGGGGACATACACGCTGACGGTGGAGAAGCAGGGGTTCCGGAAATTCGAGCAGACAGCGCTGGCGCTGCTGGTGAATGTCGCGGCGACGAATAACGTGAAGCTGGAAGTGGGAACGTCCACAGAGAAGGTGGACGTCTCGGCTGCGGCGGAGACGATCAATACGACGGACGCGTCGTTGGGCAACGCGTTTAGCGAGGTGCAGGTAAAAGAGCTGCCTATGGAGAGCCGCAATGTTCCGGATCTGCTCAGCCTGCAGGCGGGCGTCATGTATACGGGAAATAATCCGGACATCGTCAACAATCAAGACACCGACACACGCAGCGGAGCGGTGAATGGAGCTCGCAGTGACCAGAGCAATGTGACGGTCGATGGCATTCCGGCGAACGCCAAGGGAGGATATGCGTTTACTTCGGTATTGCCAGTAACGCTCGACTCGGTACAGGAATTCCGTGTCACGACGACGAATTATGGAGCGGATCAGGGCGTTTCGTCGGCGGCGCAGGTGGCGCTGATCACCAAGAGCGGGACCAACAACTTTCACGGATCGGTGTACGAGTACAACCGGAATTCGTATTTCAGCGCGAACGATTATTTTCTCAAGGCATCGCAGATCGACAACGGATTGCCCAACAAGCCACTACAGCTGAACCGGAATATTTTTGGCGCGTCGGTCGGCGGGCCGATCATCAGGAACCGGCTTTATTTCTTCGTGAACTACGAGGGATTCCGGGACGCGGAGGCATTCAGCGAGGAGCGAACCATTCCGACAGCCGCGATGCGAAACGGCGTGCTCCAGTATTTCTGCCTCAATGGAGATACGACGAAGTGTCCGGGCAACTCGGTCACCGTGAATGGAACGATGTTTACGGCACCGCCGGGGTACATGGCCCTCTCGCCAAGCCAACTCACCACCATGGACAGCACAAGCTACGGCTCTCAACATGGGCCCGATCCGGCAGTCATGCAGTACATGGCGAGCTATCCCTTGCCGAACGATTTTTCGGTAGGCGATGGCGTGAACACCGCAGGTTACCGTTTCCAGGCAGCCACGCATTACACGAAAAACTGGTACATCGCGAAGCTGGATTACAACCTGACTGGCAATGGCAATCACCGGCTTTCTCTCAGCGGAGCGCTGGCAAATGAAGACCACGCCTATCCGCCGTTCCTTCCCGGCACTGCGCCCGAGACCACAGTCGTCAATTTCAATAAGGGATTAATTGCCAGCTATTCGGCAGTGATTTCGCCGACCTTGCTCAATAACTTCCGGTACGGTTTGATCCGGGAGAGCATCGGAACCGAGGGCGATTCGAACCTGTCGTGGAACTATTTGAATTTTGACCAGGGGATTACGCGCACGTCCGCGTTTCAGAGGCCGATTCACAATTTCACTGATGATCTGTCCTGGGTACATGGCAAGCACACCTGGCAGTTCGGAGTTCAGTTCGCCTTCCTGCGCGACTCGGAGAGCAATCAGAACAATTCATTCAACGCAGGCTTTGCGAATCAGGACTGGATGCTGAATTCGGGAATCTCGCAACCGACGAACACGGATCCGATGAATCCGCTCAACAACGGATATCCGGAGGTGGATTCTTCTTTCGTCAGCAATTATGACGCTGCGGTAACGAGCCTGTTGGGAATGATCACGCTGGGGAACGCTGCGTACAATTACGACCGCGCCGGGAATACGCTGGCGGAGGGGGCTCCAGTTGCGCGGCGGTTCGGTGTGGACTCCTATGAAATGTATGCACAGGACACGTGGAAGGCAAAGCCGAACCTCACGCTGACGTTGGGGCTGCGGTATTCGTTGTTTTCGCCGCCGTGGGAGACGAATGGATTGCAGGTTGGAACAAACGTGAATTTGGGCAATTGGTTCAACGCGCGAGGTGCAGGAATGCTGAACGGGGTGCCTTCGAATGCGCAGTCGCTGATTTCGTACAACTGGGCCGGGCCGGCGAATGGAAAATCCGGCTATTACGGGTGGGACAAGCATGATTTTGGACCGAAGCTGGCGTTTGCGTGGTCGCCGAGTCCCTCGGGTGGATGGCTGGAGAAAGTTTTCGGATCAAATGGGATGAGCAGCATTCGTGGCGGATTCGGAATCGTGTATGACCGCGCCGGAGAGAGCCTGGTGGACACGTTCGATCAAGCGGGATCGTTCGGCCTGTCAACACAACTAAACAATCCGTCGGATTACGAGACTTCGAGAACCGCGCCGCGACTGACCAGCATGAACCAGATTCCGGCAGTGGATAATCCGGCGCCGAATGGGACGGCGCAACCGATTCTGGAGCCTGCGCCGCCGGGGGGCTTTCCGCAACAATATCCGGTTGGGCTGGGGGCGATTACGTGGGGCTTGGATCCGAATCTGAAGACGCCGTTTTCTTACACCTTTGATCTGGCCGTGAGCCGGCAGTTGAAGGGAAACTTCACTCTTGATGTTGCCTACGTCGGGCGCATGTCGCATCGTCTGCTGACGCAGGACGATTTGGCGATGCCGCTCGACATCGTGGATAAAGCATCGGGAATAGATTACTTCACGGCGGAGAGGGCGCTGGCGCAGGTGTTCCGCCCGCAGTTGCTCGCGGGAGCTTCGAGTCCGACGCAATCGTTCAGTCCGAGTCAGATTTCGGCGAAGGCGCAGCAGTTCTGGACAGACCAGATACAGCCACTCGTGCCGGGAGGAGCATATCCGCTGACTGGATGCACGGGAGGCAACACGCTAACGACGACAAATCCGGTAGTGTTCGCGTTTGATACGTTCTGCGCGACGGCATTTAACGATTCGCTGGCACTCTACAACCTCGATTACAACGGCTTTGCGGATGCAAATATTCCCGGAGTGACCTATTTCACGTCGGGTGGGCAGTATTCGTACTATGCGCCGCAGTTCAGTTCGCTTTATGCGTGGCGGTCGATTGCGTGGTCGAATTACAACGCGTTGCAGGCGAGCTTGCGGCACCCGATGTCGCATGGCGTGCAGTTCGACTTGAATTACACGTATTCGAAAGCAATCGACATTTCGTCAGATGCGGAACGCGTGGGCCCCGCCAGCTACGGAAGTCTGCTGGGACTGAATAACAACATCATTAATGCGTGGAGTCCGGCGGAACAGCAGGGCGTGGCGTCATTCGATGCGACACATCAGCTGAACTCGAACTGGGTGGTCGAGATGCCATTCGGACGAGGCAAGTTGCTCGGCAGAGACGCAAACAAGGGGCTGGATGCGGTGATCGGAGGATGGCAGTTCACCGGAGTATTCCGGTGGACGAGCGGCTTCCCGGTAACGGTGGACAACGGGTTCAGCGCATTCCCGACGAATTTCGAAATGGAAGGGAATGCGGACCAGGTTGCGCCGGTGCACACGGGAGTGTATCGAAACACGCCGAGCACGACAGCGGGCGTGCTGAATCCGACTCCGAACATCTTTTCGAATGGTGTGCTGGCGATCAACTCGTTCTCGTATGCGTGGGCCGGAGAATCGGGAGCGCGGAATCCCATTCGCGGCGATGGATTCTTCGGCGTCGACATCGGGCTGGCAAAGCGCTGGTTCATGCCTTGGAGCGAGAAGCAGAGCGTGCAGTTCCGGTGGGAGGCTTTCAACGTCACCAATACGGCGCGTTTCGATGCTCAGTCAGCGCTGCTGTCGGACTCGCTCGGATTGGGCAGCGCGACAACGTTCGGGAATTATTCGGGATTGCTGACGAATCCGAGGATCATGGAGTTTGCGCTGCGGTTCGAGTTCTGAGAAGAGTTCAGTTGAGACGACCCCGCAGAGGCTAAAGCCATTTCTTGGTTTCCGTGGCGGCACGGCTGAAGCCGTGCCCTGATACGGACCGTGCTATCTTCTGAACTGATGCGGTTTATTTCGCCAGCACTCCGGCTTTCACTGGTTCCAGGTGAGCGGTGAAATGGCGCAGGAATGGTGCTTCGTATGTCACGCGCATGCCCGGGGTGCGCCCGCGGTTCTTCCAAACTTCGAGAATCACTTCCACCACGTAGTCGATGTGGCTTTGCGTGTAGACGCGGCGCGGGATTGCGAGGCGGACAAGGTCCATCTTTGCAGCACCGGCGAACATGAGCGTGCCGATTTCCACGCTGCGGATTCCTCCTTCTAAGTACAGCTCACAGGCGAGGGCGACGCCGGGAAATTGGTTCGGCGGAATGTGCGGGAGAAACTCGCGGGCATCGAGGTAGATGGCGTGTCCGCCGGGAGGCTGGACGATCGGCACCCCGCAGCTCGCGATGTGACTGCCGAGATAAGCCGTCGAAGCGATGCGATATCGCAGATAGTCTTCTTCGAGCGCCTCTTGGACGCCGATGGCGATGGCTTCGAGGTCGCGTCCGGCGAGACCACCGTAGGTGGGATAGCCCTCGGTGAGGATGAGCAGATCTTTTTCCTGCTGGGCGAGAAGGTCATTGTTAGTGCAGAGAAATCCGCCGATATTGGCCATGCCATCTTTCTTGGCCGACATGGTGCATCCGTCGCCGTAGCGGAACATTTCCTGCGCAATCTCTTTTGGCGTTTTCGAGCCGTATCCTTTCTCGCGCAGCTTGATGAACCAGGCATTTTCGGCGAAGCGGCAAGCGTCGAAGTACAACGGGATCCGGTGGTGCTGGCAGAGGGCGCTCACCTCTCGAATGTTCTGCATGGACACAGGCTGGCCTCCGCCGGAGTTGTTGGTCACGGTCAGCATCACGAGCGGAATGCGCTCGCGGCCGACGCGCTGGATCAGCGATTCGAGAGCGGCAACATCCATATTGCCCTTGAAGGGATGCTGCGAGGCGGGATGCTTCCCTTCTTCGATAACGAGATCGACTGCCTCGGCACCGACGAATTCGACGTTGGCGCGAGTCGTATCGAAGTGCGTGTTGTTGGGAACGACATCTCCTTTCTTACAGGCCACACCGAAGAGGATGCGCTCAGCGGCACGCCCCTGATGCGTGGGGATGACGTGCTTGTAGCCGAAGATTTCCTGGATGGAGCCTTTGAAGTGCTCAAAGCTCTTGCTGCCGGCATAGCTTTCGTCGCCTTCCATGATGCCAGCCCACTGTCGGGTAGACATGGCTCCAGTGCCGGAGTCCGTGAGGAGGTCGATAAGAACATCCTCTGCGGGGAGCAGAAACAGGTTGTAGAAGGCCTCTTCGAGAAGTCGCTCGCGCTGGTGGCGCGTGGTCCAGCGAATTGGTTCGACGCTCTTGATGCGGAAGGGCTCGATGATGGTGCGAATGGGCATGGAGATTTCCGGTGGGATTCCAGTTTCAGCGTATGGGGTAGGATTCCGCGGAACTGTGACTGGTCGCACATGGGAGTGTGTCAGGAGTCGCAGAATTGTGTTTATGAATCCTTCCCAAAACCAATCAACACAGAGGGCACAGAGATCACGGAGGTCAGCGCGGTGATAGACTCGACTGTTTTGCGAGGTAAGGATCTATGAACATTCAGCGGGTGGGAGTGATTGGCGCGGGAACGATGGGGAACGGCATTGCGCATGTCTTCGCGCGCAGCGGTTACAACGTGATTTTGTGCGACGTGGAGCAGAAGTTTCTTGATCGCGCGCGGGATACGATCTCCAAGAATCTGGAACGCGAAGTTCAGAAGAACAAGATCACGATCGCAGATAAAGACGCAGCGCTGGGACGAATTCAGACGGTGACCGATCGCGGCAAGCTGGGCGAGTGTGACTTTGTCGTGGAGGCCGCGACGGAGAGATTTGAGATCAAGACGGAAATCTTCCGCGAGTTCGACCGGCTCACGCGGCCGGAGGTCATCCTGGCGTCGAATACATCCTCGATCTCAATCACTAAACTAGCTGCAGTGACGAAGCGGGCCGATAAAGTCATCGGGATGCACTTCTTCAATCCGGTGCCGGTGATGAAGCTCGTGGAGGTCATTCGCGGATTAGCGACTTCACAGGAGACGTTTGCGGCGGTTCGCGATTTGTCGGTGAAGCTAGAAAAGACTCCTGTTGAGGTGAACGACGCGCCGGGATTCGTGTCGAACCGCGTGCTCATGCCGCTGTTGAATGAAGCCATGTATGCAGTGATGGAGGGTGTGGCGACTCCCGAGGCCGTTGATGAAGTATTCAAGCTGGGGATGGCGCATCCGATGGGGCCGCTGACGCTCGCGGATTTTATTGGGCTCGATGTCTGCCTCGATATCATGCGCGTGCTGCACGGAGGGTTAGGAGATCCGAAGTATCGGCCCTGTCCGCTGCTGATCAAGATGGTGGATGCGGGATGGCTCGGACGGAAAAGCGGGCGCGGATTTTATCAATATTGATGATTCTTGATTTTGGCGGATGAGAAGAAAACCCGGGATTGGTGGTGCTACGTTTTGGCCGCATTCTGCGGCTTTGTAACCGGTAGCGTGAACGTCGCGATTAATGATCTCTTGCTGATGGCACTGATGGTCACTGCGTCCTGCATGATGCTGGGGTTGCTGCGAGCGCGCTGGCCATGGCGCTGGGTCATCATCGTGGGTGTATTCATTCCTCTGACGGAATTGGCGGCGGATATTTTTCTTACGGTAAAGCCTTCTCGATCGCAGGTGTATGCGTCGTTCCTCGCGTTTCTGCCGGGGATTGCGGGAGCGTACGGGGGATCGTTTATGCGCGGGGTAGTGGAGAACTTGCGCGCGGGAAACTAGCTATCGCAAAGCGGCATACGATTTGTGAAACAAAGGGTCTCCCCACGGCGGTCGAGATGACAGTGAAGTGGAATGACAGTGAGTGAGATTACGGAGTGACTTCGAAGACGGCTCCGTCCTGACTCTGGCCGCCGCTAGCGGTTACGCCGTAGAGATTGCCAGCCTTATCAAGAATCAGATCACCATTCGGGCTATAACCATCGCTCCCCTGGCTGCTGAAGCTGTACAGGATCGTCTCAGTCCATGTGCCTCCGCCTGCGGGAGACAATTCAAACACTGTGCCTCGGCCTTCGGAGCCTCCGCCGATGGTTGTGCTGTAAAGATTTCCGGTGGAATCGAAAATGAGCGCCGCGGATGGACCGGCTCCATCAGTCGCGCTGTCGTTAAAGTTGTGGATGACCGTCTCGCTCCACTCACCGCTCGACGACGGCGACAACTCGAAGACGATCCCGCTGTTGGAACTGCCTCCTCCGGAGGATGCGCTTCCATAGAGATTGCCCTGCTTATCAAAGACGAGGCTGCCGAAGGGGTATTGCCCGTCGCCG
>DATEJO010000257.1:0-3928 GCA_035277905.1 Candidatus Sulfotelmatobacter sp. | reverse complement strand
TCCCACCGGATTCGCAACTTGCGCGCTCCGAATCCCGAGATGTGTCATTCGGAGCGGCTTGGAAGCGGGCAACTACCGCGCAAAAAACTATTCTGGTGTCTTTTAGCGTGGGCACCGTTGGTAGTATCTCGCTGTTCGCATTGGGACAGTTTTTTCAGGTCAGGGACGTCAAGAGTGTCCTGGCCTCACGAGTATTTCTGTATCTCGCCGCAGGACTTCCTTGCGCGGTTGCATGGCAATTTGCTTGTCTGATGAAAGCATCGCGGTGGAAGGCAGCGGCTGCCGTTGTGACAATGTTGTTGGTGGGTGCCGCCTTGAGTCTCGACATTGCATACCCAATGCCAGCCCATATACATCCCGACATAGACCTGGCACTGATTTATCCACAGGAATTTGCAGCTATTTTTCTGAATCGTTCATCGGTGACCCTGAATGAACCTTCTTGGCGATTCATGATGTGGGATCTAGACGCCCATGACATTAACGGATATCCGACAAACTTAAAAATACCGTCAGGGGGAGGACCGGGAGCCTGGATCGCACAGCACAGTATGCTTCCGCCGGAAGCGATCATCTACAACGTCAGGGCGCAGGTGAAACCCGGGGATCGACTATTTGGATGGGCATCAGTGACCTGCCCTGACTGCATCAAGAGCCGAACCTATTGGATATATGCAATAGAGGGGAGCGACGGATGGTTCGCTGAAAGCACCGTTGGCGAACCGGATATCAGCTATTTTACGTCGGCTAACGTGCAAGCCATAGGCGAGCACCTGGATGAGTTTTGGAAACGTGAGGGGGTTACAAATCGAAAATCCATCTACACCCACGCTACCGAGGTTAGATGAAACTGCCTTGAGCATTCGAAACGTAGTCCTGCGTCCTTCCGCCCTCTGGCAAGGCGATGACGTGAAAATCGAAAAGCACGCGAGGGAATTTCTCGGCTACCTGATCTTCAAGTTGATAGGCGGCGCGCCGGGCACCGTCATCATCGTTGACGATCCCAATCCACACAACGTAGGTATCGTCAGCCCAGTTTGACAATACGGCCTCGACACACGAGTTGTGGCGCAACGATTCGAATTCCTGGGAAAATTCGTCTACGCGGGGCGAGGCCTGCACAGTCGCCATCGGCTTTTTATGCTCCGGAACCATAACACTATACTTGAACCCGGCAGGGCAGTCTTCAATCCATTTCGTGCAACTGGGGGGGGCCTCAATCGCTCCATGAATGTTTCCCAAGCCACACGTGTGAGCGTAGACGAACCCATGCAGCTACTTGAATCTAAAGCAGTTGCCGCATAGAATTCAGAAAAGGCTTGAAACGACTAGGGTTTTGCGGTATAAGAAGCGTCCCCCGTACTTTGGTAATTTTTTCCGGCCTCGTTGTCACCTGGATAATCTATATGGCATCTACCCTTACTGAAATGCCAGCCCCTGCCGCCAAAAACGAAGATCGCCGCTTGGAGCTTCTCCGGGCTGCGCCCATGGATTCATGGCTGGCTTTGTCTGCCGACAATTCTCGGATCGTCGCGATTGGAACCACGTTTATGGAAGCCGACGCAATCGCTAGGGAAAGCGGCGAAAAAGACTACGTACTGACGAGGACGCCCGACCTTTGGCTGTCGCGTTCTTTGTCTCCGCTTAGTTGAGATTTCCTTACAAGAAGGTCCCTCTTCCGGACGGAAAATTTGATTGGCTTCCAATTCTTCCTGTCCAGATCGGTCGTGGCGATAAGGTCACTTCTTCCTTCGAGGCAATTGTCGATTCTGGCGCATTCGATTGCTTACTCCATGCCGACATTGCGCGAGCGGTAGGCATTAAGGACGTAACATCTGGCAGCTTGAAAGTGAGCGGGGGCGTCGTCAAAGGCGCACAGATGTCGACCTACATGCATGAAGTAAGACTTATCGTGGGATCGGACAATTTCAAAATCGAAGCGTATTTCGCGGAAGCACTCCCCATCGCTGGACTGCTGGGACGAAACGGGTTCTTCGATAAATACATCGTCACATTCGATCCACAAGGAGATTCACCCGGATTCGATCTGGCACGAGTCCATAAGAAGAAATAGCAGCACCCCAAATGTCCACTGCCAGTCGGGCCTGTTCCCGCGAGCCTTCGGCACCACCGCCCGCCACGTAATCGCCCCCGGTACAAAACTCTTTTCCACAATCCCAATGTGACATCTGACCTAGACTTCCACAGCCCCAAAATCCGATCATGGCAGCGTGCCGCGAATATCGGCCCCGGAAATTCCTGCTCCTTGTAACCCCAATGTTTTGAAGATTATAGCTGTAAGTCCCTGCGGCTCAAGATTTTGCGGGGACGCTCGGGAGCTCGAATCCGATAAGTTCTTTGAAAACAAGATTTTGCGTGACTCGATCAGAAAAAATCTCCGCGCAGGTGAGCTTGCAACTGGTTTGTTTTCAGGATTTTGCCTGCAAGATCCTGAAAACAAAGGATCATTTTGCGATTTTCCCGCTAACTCGATGATTCCAGTAGATCGAGGGGAGGGGGATAGGGTATGTACCAAGTAGTAATCCCCACTCCGAAACCATCCCGAAAACTCGCATCGGTTATGATTTGTCCGCTCCAAAACACCTCCCGAAAAAAAATTCCCATGAGCCACGACACTCCCGCCAAAGCCGCAAGTTCCAAGCTTGTCATCCGCAACATCGGACTCCTCCTCAGCGGAGATCTCGACCACCCGATCCTCGATGCCGACACCGTAGTCGCGATCGATGGCCTCATTCACGCGGTCGGCAAAGAAAAAGACCTCGACGCCTCCAGCGCGACCACCACGATCGACGCCAAAGGCACCGCGCTCGCTCCCGGCCTGATCGACAGCCACGTCCACCCCGTCTGCGGCGACTGGACTCCCCGCCAGAATCAGCTCGGCTGGATCGACAGTTGTCTCCACGGCGGCGTCACCACGATGGTTTCGGCCGGAGAAGTCCACACGCCCGGACGCCCCAAGGACATCGTCGGCCTCAAGGCGATGGCTATCTTCGCGCAGCGCGCCTTCCACGCCTTCCGTCCCGGAGGCGTGAAGATCTACGCCGGAGCTCCCGTGCTCGAGCAGGGCATGGTCGAAGACGACTTCAAAGATCTCGCCGCCGCGGGCGTGAAGTTTCTCGGCGAAGTCGGCCTCGGCAGCGTCAAAGACGGAACTACCGGACGCCGCATGGTCGCCTGGGCCCGCAAATACGGCATCCAGAGCACCATCCACACCGGCGGCCCGTCCATCCCCGGCTCCAGCCTCATCGACAAAGACATGGTTCTCGAAACCGACGCCGACGTCATCGGCCACATCAACGGAGGCCACACCGCGCTTCCCGACGACCAGATCGTCGCCCTCTGCGAAAAATCGCCGCGCGCCCTCGAGATCGTTCACAACGGCAACGAGCGCGCCGCCTTGTTAGCGCTGAGAACGGCGAAGGATCTTAAGCAGATGCACCGCGTGATCCTCGGCACGGATTCGCCGGCCGGTTCGGGCGTTCAGCCGCTAGGAATTTTGCGGATGATCTCGATGCTTTCTTCTCTGGGAGAAGTTCCTGCCGAGGAAGCAATTTGCCTCGCAACCGGCAACACCGCGAAGATGCGCAGCCTCAATTGCGGACTGATCGCTCCCGGCCGCGAAGCCAGCTTCGTCTTCCTCGATACCGCGCAGCAATCGTCAGGAAAAAATCTTCTCGACAGCATTCAAAAAGGAGACTTGCCCGGAGTCGCCATGGTAGTCACCGACGGAGCAATCAGCATCCAGCGCAGCCGCAACACCCCGCCAGCAACGCGCATTCCGGAGGTAGTGCGCACGTAGCGACAGCCGCCTCGGCTGTCCCAGCGAAGGGATGAAGGGGATGAATGTGGGGACATCTATGTAGCCAATGTGGGGACAGCCGCCCTCGGCTGTCCGGTCGCGCGAAAG
>DATEJO010000256.1:0-15959 GCA_035277905.1 Candidatus Sulfotelmatobacter sp. | reverse complement strand
GTCCCCTGCTGGTCTCGGTCGACGTTTACCGTCCCGCCGCCCGCGAGCAATTGAAAGTCGTCGCCCAGGCGGTGAAGGCCAATATTTATGAAGGTCACGTTGCCGAAGCCAACACTGCCACGGTCGAGCGCCTCGTAAAAGAAGCGCGGCGCGAAGCCGTCGTCACCGGATGCGACGTCCTGATCGTCGATACCGCTGGCCGCCTGCACATTGACGACGACCTGATGGCCGAGATGCAGTCGCTCAAGAACCTGCTGAATCCATCGGAAATTCTGTTCGTCGCCGACGCCATGACCGGCCAGGATGCAGTGCGCTCCGCCGAAGAGTTCCACAAAAAGCTCTCGCTCACCGGCGTCGTGCTTACCAAGATGGACGGCGATGCGCGTGGCGGCGCAGCTCTTTCGATCCGCCAAGTCACAGGCCAGCCCATCAAGTTCATCGGTGTCGGCGAAAAATACGATGCGCTGGAACCGTTCCATCCCGACCGCATCGTGTCGCGGATCCTTGGTATGGGCGACATCCTCTCGCTCATCGAGCGCGCCGAGCAGCAGATCGACAAGAAGAAAGCGGCCGAGATGGCCTCGAAAGCGCTCACTGGCGACGGATTCTCCCTCGAAGATTTCCGCGATCAACTGCGGCAAGTCAAGAAGATGGGATCGATGAAGAGCCTGATGGGCATGCTTCCCTCGATCGGCCCATTCTCCGGCCTGCAGAAAGCGGCAGACAAAGTTGATGAAAATCAGATTAACCGTGTCGAGGCCATCATCAACTCGATGACGCGTCATGAGCGCAATCATCACGAAGTCATCAATGGCAGCCGCCGCAAGCGCATCGCCCGCGGCTCTGGAACGACGATTCAGGAAGTAAATAATCTCCTTCGCCAGTACGCGCAAATGAAAAAAATGTTCAAGCAGATGGGCAAGCCCAGCTTCGCCCGCCGCATGGCAGCCATGAAATTCCCGGGAATGTAGCGAGCAGCGTGGGCCGATGCATATCAGGACTCAGGACTCGCAACTCAGGACTAGTGATGAAATGGCGTTCTCTCGACGAATCCTCCCCCGGCCTTGACTTCCGCCCGCTGCGCGAAATCCTGGCCGAGCGAAAGGAGATGATCGCGAAATACGTTCCCGCGGAAACCCAAGCCGTCCACGCCGCAGCAGTCGCAGAACTAAAGAAACAAAATCTCCTTGCGAACATCTTTCCCGTTGGAGCCAAAGCCCCGCATTTCGAATTGCCAGATCACGACGGCAAAATCGTGAAGTCCTCCGACCTGCTCTCCCGCGGACGTCTCATGATCCACTTCATCCGAGGCCGCTGGTGCCCGTTTTGTGTCGGACAGATGGAAGCAATGAATCTCGTCCTGCCCTTGATCGAGAGCGCCGGAGTGACGCTTGTCGCAATCTCCCCGCAAACCGTCAAGCAGTCCTACTTCATGCGCGATCAGCATAAACTGCGCTTCCCGCTGCTCTCGGATGCAGGCAACAATCTCGCCCGCCAGTTCGGCCTGACCTATCGCGTGCCAGCCGCCCAGGAATCGGTGTATCGCCGCGCCTTCGTCAATCTGCCGTTCACCAATGGCGACGACACCTGGGAGCTTCCAATCCCCGCAACCTACATCCTCGATCGCGACAACACAGTGCTCTATGCCTCAGCCAACGAAGATTACACCGAGCGTCCAGAACCAGCAGAGATCTTAAAGTGTCTCGAATCCATCCCATGACTTTGTCGTCGAGCCATGATGTTGTCAGAACCAAGGCTCTGTCATTCTGAGCGCCTTGTTTCTGGCGCGAAGGACCTATGTATTTTCTCGCTTCGGGCAATAATGCAAGACTAGCCGCTGCTCCGAATGACACTGCCTGCGACGCGATACACTAATTCTTCATGCACTACATCTACGGCATCAACTCGGTCACCGAGGCCCTGAAAGCGCGCGGTCGCGCCTTCGAATGGATTGGGATGGCCAAAGAGCGCCACGATCTCCGCCTGCAACGGCTGATCGAGGACTGCCGGAAAATCGGCGTCCCAGTGCGATTCCTCCAGCGCACCGAACTCGATCGCATGGCCGGAAACGCTGCGCACCAGGGCGTCGTCGCCGTAACCTCGGCCAAGCAATACAACGAACTCGAAGATGTAATCGCCGCCAAGCGTGGAGACTATTCACTCGTCGTCGTCCTCGACGGAGTCGAAGACCCGCACAATCTCGGCGCGATCCTCCGCACTGCCGATGCCGCCGGAGCCAACGGCGTCGTAATCCCCGAGCGGCGCGCCGCAGCCGTTACGGGAACGGTCACGAAATCCTCAGCCGGCGCAAGCGAGCATCTTCCGATCGCGAAAGTCACGAACATTTCCCGCACCGTCGAAGACCTCAAAGAAAACAACATCTGGACCGTCGGCCTCGACGAGCGCGCCGACCAGACCTACGACGCGCTCGACTACAACATGGACTGCGCGCTGGTCCTCGGCGGCGAAGGCAAAGGCCTGCATGACCTGGTCAAGCGTAAATGCGATTTCCTGGTCTCGATCCCAATGCTCGGCAAGGTGCCATCGCTGAACGTATCGGTGGCCGCCGCGGTCGTTTTATACGAGATCGTGCGCCAGCGCCGCGCCAAAGAAGGCGCATCCAACAAAAAATGAAGTCCCTGGCCACGAAGCTAATCCTGAATCTTCTCGGCGTCCTCTGCGTACTCGGCGGTAGTGGTTTGAGTTTTGCTCTAGACCGCGAAGCCTTCTCGATCACGAACTACGACCTCAACCTGCAAATCGATCCCGGACAGCATCGCCTCGGCGTCCGCGGCAAAATCACGCTGAGAAATGACACCGCCATTCCCCAAAAAGTAGCCGTGCTGCAGATCTCCTCCTCGCTGGACTGGCGCGCCATCAAAGCAGACGGCAAGCCGGTGCAATATCTCACGCAGCCATTCGCCTCCGACATCGACCACACCGGCGCCCTCGCCGAAGCAATTGTCACTCTGCCGCAGCCAGTCGCGCCTCACGGCACCGTCGAACTCGAAATCGGCTACGAAGGCGTGATCGCCCTCGATGCGACGCGCCTCACCCGAATCGGCACGCCCGACGACGCCGCAAAAAGCAGCGACTGGGACCAGATCAGCCCGGATGCCTCTGCAATTCGCGGAGTGGGATACGTAGCCTGGTATCCCATTGCCACGGACGTAGCAAATCTTTCCGAAGACGACAGCCTCTTCGAAGTACTGAACCGCTGGAAAACACGCGAGTCTGGAGCTCTGCTGAAGATCACCCTCAGTGATACCGGAGGAATCGGCGACGCGACTCTTCCCGTCGTGGTCTGCAACGGCAAACTTACCCGAGGCGTCACGAAAGAAGGCACATCAAACGTCCCGTGGGCGCAATGCACCTTCACCAATCTCGGGCAATCTGTGCCGTCGCTCGCCCTGGCAAATTACGGCACCGTCGATCGCCCCTCGATGACTGTCTTCAATCTCCCCTCGCACGCTGCATCCGCCGAAGCCTACGCCGAAGCCGCCGAGAAAGCTGCGCCGCTGATTAGTGACTGGTTCGGCCCGCTCCACAGCAAACCTCAAACAGTAGACCTCACTGACGCTGACTCCGCCCCGTTCGAAACGAGTTCGGTATTGTTCACTCCCCTCGCAAATTCGACACCAACCCGTGCGGGACTATCCGCCGCCCACCAACTTACGCACGCAACCTTCTACTCCCCCCGCCCCTGGATCGAAGAAGGCCTCGCCCACTTCGCGCAAGCCCTCTACCTCGAACAGCAGAGCGGACGCCAAGCAGCCATCGATTACATGGTCCAGCATCGCTCCATCCTGAATACAGTCGAACCGTCTGACGCGGAGCCCGGTTCTCCAGAAGCAATGAAAGAAGAAGCGAACCGCGCGTTGGTCAGCACAACCAACGAACCGCTCTCTCGCAGCAAATCAATGTGTGTCTGGTGGATGCTCCACGACATGATCGGCCCCGCCGCCCTGAAAAAAGCAATTGCCGCCTATCGCCCGGATCAGGACAAAGAACCTTCCTACATGCCGCGCCTGATCGCAGCTCAAACGCAGCGCGACTTGGAATGGTTCTTCGATGACTGGGTCTATCGCGATCGCGGCCTTCCCGATTTCAAAGTCGAGTCCGCGTTCTCCCGCAAGACGCTGAACAAGACGTTCATCCTCACCGTGACACTCGACAATCTCGGAGGCGCAGGCGCGGAAGTTCCCATCACGGTCAAGTTCGCCGGCGGCGAAGCAAAGAAGCGCCTCGAAGTGCACGCCAAAGATAAAGCGACAATCCGTGTAGAAACCCCCGCCGCCCCCGACGAAATCCTGGTCAACGACGGCAGCGTCCCCGAACGGAATACCGAGAACAACACCTTCAAAGTCCCGCCCCCGGAAAGCTAAAACCCATTGTCATCCCGACCGGAGCATGCCGTTCCGAATGGAACGGCATGCGTAGTGGAGGGACCCTAGTGTTTGCAGCGCACTGCACGAACCGGAACGCCGCGCCACGTGTTAACGTATTCGCGTGCGGGAGGGCACTCTTTGGCCTACATCCAGTTCCTAGGCGCGGCCGGCACCGTCACCGGCTCCAAACACCTCATCAACACGGGAGATCCCTCAGGCAAGAGCGGATTCCAGGTCCTCATCGATTGCGGCCTTTTTCAGGGACCGAAAGAATGGCGCGAACGCAACTGGCGCGACACCCCGGTTCCCGCCAAAGAAATTGACGCCGTCATCCTCACCCATGCCCATCTCGATCACTGCGGATGGATTCCCCGCCTCGTCAAAGAAGGATTCCGCGGCCCAATTTACGCCACGCCGCCCACCATCGATCTCTGCGGCATCATTCTCCCCGACTCCGGCCACCTGCAGGAAGAAGACGCGCGCTTCTACAACAAGACCAAAAAGTCGAAGCATGATCCAGCTTTGCCGCTCTACACCTTTGACGAGGCCCAGAACTCGCTGCAATATTTCAAGCCAGTCCGCGTCGGCGATACCTTCGAGCTATCTCCGGAAATTTCTTTCCGCTTCGTTCGTGCGGCGCACATTCTCGGCTCCTGCATGGCGGAAGTTACCTTGAAGACCGACGGACAATCCCGCCGCATGCTTTTCACCGGCGACATCGGACGCGTCCATGACCACAAAGTCGCTCCCGGAAAAGTCGTCCACTCCGGCCCGCAGGAAGGCGAATCCGCTGACATCGTCGTGATGGAGTCGACCTATGGGAACCGCCTGCATCCCAAGGAAGACCCTCTGCCCGAACTTGCCGAACTTATTCGCGACACCGCAGCGCGCGGAGGAAGCGTTATCGTCCCCGCCTTCGCCATCGAACGCACGCAGAAGTTCGTTTTCATTCTGAAGCACCTCATGGAGTCCGGCCAGATTCCCCGCATGCCCGTCTTTTGCGACAGCCCCATGGCCATCAAGGCCGTCGAAATCTTCCTGAAACACGACGAAGAGTACAGCGACGAGACCCGCGACATGATCCGCAAGTACGGATCCCCGCTCCAGTGGCCGCATTTCACGTTCGCATCGACGCCGGAAGAATCGAAGAAGATCAATGACGCCGTCATGCCCTCGGTCATCATTTCCTCCAGCGGTATGGCGACCGGTGGCCGCATCCTCCATCACCTCATGCAGCGCATTCCCGATCCGAGGAATCTTGTGCTATTCATCGGATTCCAGGCTCGCGGAACCCGCGGCTTCGCCATCAAGAGCAAATCCGACGAAGTAAAAATCTACGGAGACTACGTCCCGATCCGCGCCCAGGTCGCAGCGCTAGAGCAGTTCAGCGATCACGCCGATCCCCCCGAACTCCTGCAGTGGCTGCGCACGTTCAGTAATCGTCCATCGACGACCTACCTGGTCCACGGCGAACCTGACGCATCAGGTCAATTGAGAGAACTGATGAAGAAAGAATTAGGATGGAACGTCCAGATTGCGCAGTATCAAGAGAAGATAAAAGTAACGTAGGCCTTCGTGAACCTTAGTGTCCTTCGTGGTTGATTTGGGTTTACGCGAGCCCTGCACTGAACCGAACGAGCGCCGCAAGCTTCCCAGCCGCCGCCCCGGAATCAATCGACCGCGCCGCCATCGGCACACCCTGCGCAATATGATCGGCTGACCCCGCCGCGACCAGCGCCGCCGCCGCATTCAGCAGCACGACATCCCGGCACGGAGACTTCTTCCCACTTAGTACGTCTCGAGTAATCGCGGCATTCTGCGCCGCGTCCCCGCCGGAAATATCCTGCAACGTTCCGCGCGTCATGCCGAACTCCTCCGGCTCAACCTCATAGGATCGCACCGATCCTTCCCGCGCTTCCGCAATCCGAGTCGTTCCGGTAATCGTGATCTCATCCAGCCCGTCGAGTCCGTGCACCACCAGCGCTCGCCGCAGTCCCAGCATGCTCAGCGCCTCAGCCAACTTCTCGACCAGCTCCAGCGAATAGACGCCGACCACCTGCCCATTCGCGCGCGCCGGATTCGTCAACGGCCCCAGCAGGTTGAACATGGTCCGCATCCGCAGCTCGCGGCGGATCCCCTGCACCTGCTTCATCGCCGGATGCAGGTTCGGCGCATACAAAAAGCAAATCCCCACATCCCGTAAGCACTGCGCCGCCTGCGACGGAGTGAGCTGAATGTTCACTCCCAACGCTTCCACGACGTCCGCCGAACCGCACTTCGAGCTGATGCTGCGGTTCCCATGCTTCGCGACCCGAACTCCCGCCCCCGCCACCACAAGCGCTGTCGCCGTCGAAATGTTGAAGGTCCCGCTGGCATCGCCGCCGGTCCCGCTGGTGTCAATCAACGAATCGCTCACCAGATCTTCCGCCAGAGCATCGCGCCCGGTGCCGGTCACCGCAAGCGCCTCACCGCTGCGTTCAATCGGCAAGGGAGCCGCTGCCGCCCGGATCGCCTCCGCGAATCCCACGATCTCCTCGACCGTCTCGCCCTTCATCCGCAGCGCGATCAGCAACGCAGAGATCTGCGCGTCCGTGCACTTTCCAGTCAACACTTCGGCCATGACATCGCGAGCTTCCTCGCGCGAAAGCGACTCGCTGTGATTCGCCAACCGATGGAGGGCGTCGAGAATCATGTGTGCCGATTGTACGGCATGGCGAACGCTCGACGCAGAGACTCAGGGGACGGGCTTCATGACTCAACCGGCGCGCCGATAAGCCGCTTTCGAAGGTAATCGCGCCAGTCTTCGGGCAGCGCGGGGGTAGCGATCGCTTTATTCAACACCTCAACGTTGTACTTGTCTTCCGCGTACAAGCGGTTCATCTCGTCAATGCGTATGCCTTCGGGCGCGCGGCTCAGGAATTCAAATGAATTGCCGCTCTCAACTATTCCTTCCTGCTCCACGGAAAAGTAAAAACCGCTGCGGCCGCTGCGCAGGAAGCGCGCAATAATGTCGTTCCGTTGAAACTTAATGCCCAGCTTGTAGCAGGGAATTCGAGGCTGGCGCACCACGAGGATCGCACTCCCGATCTGCAGGCGGTCTCCAATGTGCAAATCGCTTTCACTCAGCCCCTCGGTCGTGAAGTTCTCTCCGAACATCCCCCACGGCAGCTGCGGCGCTCCCAACAATTCCTTACGCCAGAATTCGTAATGCTCTGAAGGATACGCATAAACCGCCTTATTCGGCCCTCCATGCACAGCTAAATCGGCCTGCCGGTCTCCATCCAGATTGAGCGTCCGCAACTGCACCGGCCCCGAGACTGGTTGCTTGAAGATGCCGGTCTTCACCGTCTCCGTTCTCCACATGGCAAGCCGTGGAAGCGCGACATTCAGCGAGATCAGTTTCACGAAACCTCCTTCGAAACACTGTGGACGTTCTGAGTCAGAGCCTTCTTACAATGCCTTCGGGAAGGGCCCGGGTTCGAGCCGCGCCGCAGACCCACATAAAAGATGCGGGCTTCAGCCCCTGGGGCACCACGTGCTATTTTCCGCGGTAATTCGTTTCGTAAGACAACTTCCCAATCTTCGATGTTCCCATCCTCTCACTGACGCAGAATTTCTTTATTGCACCCTCCCTTTTTGGACAACTTGTTGAAAAATCGCGCCCAAGCATTGCCCTAATCCGCTGCGGTTCTATAAAATTAAAAGTTTGCTGCCCGCTGTTCCAAGCCGCAATCAGGGTCCTTCCAAGTCTTTACTGAAGAGTCATCATTTATGAAAATTCATGAGTACCAGGCAAAGGCAATCTTAAGAAAGTATGGTGTCTCTGTTCCCCGCGGATCCATGGCCACTTCCCGCGAAGAGGCCGAGTCCATCGCAAAAGAGCTGCTGAACTCCGGTTCCACCGGCGTCGTCGTCAAGGCGCAAATTCACGCCGGAGGCCGTGGCAAAGGCGGCGGTGTGAAGATCGCCAAGTCCGTCGACGAGGCCGGTGAACTCGCCTCCCGAATGCTCGGCATGAAGCTGGTGACGCACCAGACCGGTCCCGAGGGCCGCATCGTGCGCCGCCTTCTGATCGAAGAAACTCTGCCGATCGAGAAGGAACTCTACCTCGGAATCCTCGTCGACCGCGCCGAGGGCAAGCCCGTCTTCATGGCTTCCGCCGCCGGTGGCATGGAGATCGAGCAAGTCGCCGCCGAAAATCCCGACGCGATCCTGAAGCAGCACATCGATCCCGGCATGGGCCTCGAAGCCTTTCAGGCGCGAAAGATCGCCTTCATGCTCGGCCTCAGCGGGAAGCAGATCAACCCCGCCGTGCAGTTCCTCACCGCCCTCTACAAGGCCTTTCTCGAAACCGACGCATCCCTGGTCGAAATCAATCCTTTCATTACGACGACCGACGGCCGTCTCTTCGCGCTCGATGCCAAGTTCAACTTCGACGACAATGCGCTTTTCCGTCACTCCGATCTCCGCGAACTGCGCGACATCACCGAAGAGGATCCCCTCGAAGTCGAGGCCTCGAAATACAGTCTCAACTACATCAAGCTCGACGGAAACGTCGGCTGCATGGTCAACGGCGCCGGTCTCGCCATGGCGACCATGGACATCATCAAGTACGCCGGAGGAATGCCGGCCAACTTCCTCGACGTCGGCGGAGGCGCCAGTTCCGAGCAGGTCGCTCACGCGTTCGAGATCCTTCTCAGCGACAAGAACGTGAAGGCTGTGCTGATCAATATCTTCGGCGGCATCCTGCGGGTCGACACTCTGGCCACTGGCGTAGTCGAAGCCGCGCGCAAGACGAACATCAAGCTGCCGATCGTGCTTCGTCTCGAAGGAACCAACGTCGACGAAGGGAAAAAGATCCTGATGAACTCAGGCATGAACTTCGTCGTCACCGACACCATGAAAGACGCCGCCGACAAAGTAGTAGCCGCCGCCCGCGGTACCTTAGGTGTCACGGAGTGGCGGTAGAGGATTTTGTTGGGCAATTCGCTGAAGATGGTGCGAAGCAGAGCCGTTGCGATGCACCGCAGTGGCAAAGAGCACGGAAAGCCGCGAAGCGGCGAAAGAATGCAGCCCACGGCGTAAGCCGTGGGTAGCCCGCAAATATAAGGAACCAGCCCCGTAGGGGCGAAAGAGACCGCTCTTCTCCGGTTAAGAGAATTTCACGAATGAATTACTGCATTCATAGATGGAGCAAACATCATGGCAATCCTAGTCAATAAGGATACGCGCGTAATCGTACAGGGACTCACCGGCCGCGAAGGCACGTTTCACGCAAAGACCAGCGCTGCGTACGGAACAAAAATCGTCGGAGGCGTGACTCCCGGCAAAGGTGGCACCACGCACGAAGGCTGGCCGATCTTCAACACGGTCCGCGATGCCGTCGAGAAGACCGAAGCCAACGCAACCGTCATCTTCGTGCCTCCTCCGTTTGCCGCCGACGCCATCATGGAAGCGGCCGACGCCGAAATCGATCTCATCGTCTGCATCACCGAGGGCATTCCTACCCTCGACATGGTTAAGGCCTGGGAATTCCTGCAGGACCGCCGTTCGCGCCTCATCGGACCGAACTGTCCGGGCATTATCTCGCCCGGCAAATGCAAGATCGGCATCATGCCGGCTTCGATCCACAAAGAAGGCAACATCGGCATCGTCTCGCGCTCTGGCACTCTGACCTACGAAGCCGTCCATCAACTGACGCAGCGCGGTATCGGACAATCCACTGCCATCGGCATCGGCGGCGACCCGATCATCGGCACCACGTTCGTTGACGCCCTCGATCTCTTCAACCGCGATCCCGAAACCGAAGCCGTCATCATGATCGGCGAAATCGGAGGCAATGCTGAGGAAACCGCCGCCGAGTTTGTGAAGACTCACATGAAAAAGCCTGTCGTCGGATTCATCGCCGGCCAGACCGCCCCTCCCGGACGCCGCATGGGACATGCCGGCGCCATCATATCCGGCGGAAAGGGAACCGCTGCCGAAAAGATCAAAGCCCTGGAAGCAGCGGGCATAAAGGTAGCGAAATCCCCCGCAGCAATAGGCGAAACGCTAGCCGCAGCCATAGGCGTAAATGTTTAGGAAATCTGAGTACCGAGTACCGAGTACTGGGTACTGAGTACTCGGCTAACGACTAACGACTAAGGACCAACGACCGAATGAAGACCCTGCAACGCACACTCACCATAGTTAAACCCGACGCCGTCAAGCGAAACGCGATCGGCGACATCATCGAACAATTCGAAAAGAATGGATTCCGCATCCTCGCCATGAAGATGCTGCAAATCTCCAAGCATCAGGGCGAGCAGTTCTACGCCGTGCATGCCAGCCGTCCATTCTTCAACACGCTGACCGACTTCATGTCCAGCGGACCGATCGTCGTCCTGGCGCTAGAAAAAGAGAACGCCATCGCCGACCTCCGCAAGCTGATGGGGGCCACCAATCCCGCGAACGCCGAAGAAGGCACGATTCGCAAAAAATGGGCCACCAACATCGAGCACAATGCCATCCACGGCTCCGACGCCGAAGACACAGCCCGTTTCGAACTAAGCTTCTTCTTCGCCGGATACGAGTTAGCGAAATAGTTCTCAGTTGCCGGTTCTCAGTTCTGAGTTTGCTGAGAGCCGCTTCTACGGAGAACTGGCAACTGAGAACCGAGAACTGCTCTTATGCCCCTAATCCAAATCACCATGCTCCAAGGCCGCACCGCCGATCAAAAGCGCAAAATAGCCAGGCGCATCACCGACGTCATGGTCGAAGAAGCCGGCGCCCGCCGCGAAGTCATCGTCGTCGCCTTCCACGAAGTCTCCAAGGAAAGCTACGCCTCCGGCGGCGAACTTATGATCGACAAAAAGTGAGCGGTAGGAGTCACGATGGCTGCTCTCACGTGGCTTGAACGCTACTCTGGTCAGTCTACAGACGAGCTGATCTCGCTTGAACCGATCTGCCGGCTGGAGTCAATCATCTTGGCCTTTGAAGAGGCGCTCGACCAGAAAGCGTTCCGCGACGGCGAAGGCGCTCTGTCTTATGAAGAGCGAGTCATCGTAGCCATCGAGGCTTTGGAGCGGGAGGTCAACAATGGCGGTTATCGCCAATTCTTCATCAATTCGTCCGCAGAATATCTCCCAATTGTCATAGATGCGCTTTTGCGAATTCAGTGTCCCGCGACAGCCGCTCTGACACGACGAGCAGTCGAAACCCTGGGTCTAACCGAACTTGGTCGCGAGGCTGTTCAGAACCGCATACAGGTACAAGACGCGAAAAGAGATTCAGCGCTGAATGAGATCGATAGCCTCTACTACAAGAGCTCTGAACATATTGCAGCGAGGTTATTCGCTTTCATCAAGGACAATCGATCAAAAATAACGCTGCCATAGCTGATTCGATTGCGCCCCCGGTACTCCAGTAGTCACCACCCGGTATTACACCCGTAACTCCCCAAGCCCCCCACCCGGCGTTACACTGCGCCTAAAGTAAGGAGATCCCATCATGAAACTCTGGATGGCAGCCGCTGTTCTACTCTCTTGTGCTTACGCCACGGCACAAGCACCGGCAAGAAAACCCTGTGAAGATCTGAAAGCCGACATCACGAGGAAACTCGAAGCCAAGGGCGTGACGTCCTACTCGCTCGAAATCGTCGACAAGGGCAAAGAAAGCCCTGACGCGAAGGTAGTCGGCAGCTGCGACGGCGGCACAAAGTCGATTGTCTATTCCCGAGCCGGCGCACCAGCAGAATCAAAGCCCGCCGACACAAAGAAGGAATAATCTTAAAGTTGGAATATGTAGCCCCGGATGCATCCATCCGGGGCGGCGCGGTGTGAAATTAACCGGGGCCTGGACACTAGCCTCTAGTCCCTAGTCCCTGATCCCTAGCCTCTAGCTCACCCCAGCGGCTCGAACAAGTGTCCTTCCACGCGATCCGCGATCCTGGGCAGATCCTTCTTCGCGTGCTGCAAGAAATGCGGCGCAGCCCGGTGCGCTTCGAGCGCCGCATCATCCTTATATTGTTCGTAGATGAAAAACCGCCGCGGCTCGGTTTTATGGCGGTGCACCTGGTACATGGCGCATCCCGGCTCTTTGCGGGAATGCTCGGTTAGCTTCTGAAACAACGTGGCCACTTCCGTCTCGTGCCCAACTTTAGCCATCCAGGTAACAGCCAACACCACCATCGTCTTGCTCCTTGCCCGCGCAGGTGTGCCGGGAGAGCAATTCTAGGACTTCTTAGCCGCCATCTTCAACTCAGAAACAAAATCGTCCAGCAGGATCGTATGATTCCGGTCCGGCCCTGTGGAAATCATCCCCACCTTCGCCCCCGTCTCTTTCTCCACAAATGACAGGTATTCGCGCGCAGCTTTCGGCAACTTCTCGTACTCGGTAATCCCCTCCGTGGACGTCTGCCACCCCGGCATCTTCTTGTAGACGGCCTCGATCTTCTTGTATCCGCTGTCCTGCGCCGGGATTTCGACCGTCTTCTTCCCGTCAATCTTCAGCCCCACGCACACCGGAATCTCCGCCAGTTCGTCCAGCACGTCGAGCTTCGTCACGACCAGCCACGACGTTCCATTGATCATTCCTGAATACCGCAGCAGTGGCAGGTCCAGCCATCCCGTGCGCCGCGGACGCCCGGTTACCGCCCCATACTCATTCCCGCGCTTCCGCAGATTCTCGCCGAGTTCTCCCGTGTCCTCCGTCGGGAACGGCCCTTCGCCTACCCGCGTGCAATACGCCTTCGTGATCCCGATAACCGTGTTGATCGATGTCGGGGGCACACCCGTCCCAATCACCGCCCCGCCGGACGTCGCACTCGAAGACGTCACAAACGGATACGTCCCATGATCGATATCGAGCATCGTGCCCTGCGCGCCTTCGAACAGAATCGACTCGCCGCCTGCCAGCGCCTCATTCAACAGCAGCGCCGTATCGCACACGAACGGCGCAACCTTCTCCGCCGCAGCCGCATATTCCGTGTACATCTTGTCGGCGTCGAGCGGTTCGGAATTAAACAGCGCATGCGCGATCATGTTCTTCTCGCGCACCGCGTTCTCGATATGCTTCTTCAGCAGCTTCAGATCCAGCAGATCCGCGACGCGCAGCCCGCGCCGTCCCATCTTGTCTTCATACGCCGGACCAATCCCGCGCGAAGTCGTCCCGATCTTCACCCGCCCCGGAGCATTCTCTGCCGCCAGCTCAATCATCCTGTGATAGGGAAGGATGACGTGCGCGCGATTCGACACAAACAGATGCGCGTCGACCTTCACGCCCGCCTCGCGCAGCGCACCAACTTCCTTCAGAAACGCCAGCGGATCGAGCACCACCCCATTGCCAATGACGCTGCGGCATCCCGCGCGCAGCACGCCGCACGGAACCAGCTGCAGCACAAATTTCTTGCCGTTGATGATGACGGTGTGGCCGGCATTATGTCCACCGGCATAGCGGGCAACCACAGAAAAATTTTCCGACAGGACGTCGACAATTTTCCCCTTGCCCTCATCGCCCCACTGGGCGCCAACAATCACCGCAGTCGTCCCTTTTTTCACTTCGATCTCCATCAGGGGGAATCAAGCACACGCATCGCTGCGCTGCTCCGGGGTCGCACACTCCTCGCCCGCAGCGATTTCTGCCAAATTAACTGGGAAAAAAGCGGAGAAGACGTGTACGAACTATCTTATCGTTTTTACAGAATGGATAGCAACGAGCGAACCCGCAGATTGTTTGCGAAGCCTACGAAACCGATTTCCTTCGTGATACTTAGTGTCCTTTGTGGTTAGTTTTCAAAAGCCTAAGCTAAGATATCCTCAATGCCGAAATTCGAAAAACACATCTTCGTCTGCGGAAACCAGCGCCCCGCAGGCCATCCCCGCGGATGTTGCGATCCCACCGCCGAAGCGAGACTCCAAAAACTCTTCAAGCAGAAACTAGCCGAGCGCGGACTCAAAGGCCGCGTCCGCGCCAACCAATCCGGATGCCTCGATCAGTGCGAGCACGGCCCCAACATCGTTGTCTATCCCGACGCCATCTGGTACGGACACGTCGCCGAAGCCGACGTCGACGAAATCATCGACTCCCACATCATCGGAGGCCGCCCAGTCGAGCGCCTGCGCCTCGCCGATTCCTGCCTGAACACCCCAACCTGCGAACACAGAAACGCGAAGCCGAAGCCTTAAAGGTCTTCCTTAGTGGAACTTCGTGTCCTTCGTGGTTAATTTTTGCTTTTGAAGCCAGCTTTACTTTCCCGCCGCCACCCCGGTAACGTAATCAATCATGCCCGCCTACTTCACTCCCGATCTCTTCCGATTCCTTACTCGCCTGAAGCGCAACAACAAGCGCGAATGGTTCCAGGCGCATAAGCATGAATACGAATCTTTCGCCCGCGAACCCGCCATCCGCCTCATCACCGATTTCGCCGCGCCGCTGTACGAAATCTCTCCGTATCTGGTCGCCGATCCCCGCGGCGTTCGCGGATCCCTCTTCCGCATCTACCGCGACACCCGCTTCTCCGCCGACAAGCGTCCCTACAAGTGGCACATCGCCATGCGATTCTCGCACCGCGGCAAAGACGTCCACTCCCCCGGCTTCTATCTCCACCTTGAACCCGGAGGATGTTTCGCCGCCTCCGGCCTCTGGCATCCCGAGGCGCCCACGCTCCTGAAAGTCCGCAACGCGATCGTCGAGCGCTGCGACGAATGGCGTCCCATCCGCAAGCTCCTCAACTGGGACGACGCCAGCAAACTCTCCCGCCCGCCGCGCGGCTTCCCCTGCGATCACGAATTCGTCGACGACCTCAAGCTCCGCGACCTGGGCACCGCCGTGGAATTCACCGACGCCCAAATCTGCAGCCCAAAATTCATGACGACTTTCGCGACCGCCTGCAAAAAGATGTCCCCGGTAGCGAAATTCCTAAGCAGCGCCGTAGGCCTGCCATTCTGAATTGCATAGCCAAAGCACATTGTCATCCCGACCGTAGCTGTCCATTCCGAATGGAATGGACAGCGAAGTGGAGGGACCCTATGTTCTCCGAGGGCCTACACCCCTTCAGGAAAGTCGCGACTTGCCAGAATGGGATTGTCATGCTGAGCGCAGAACGAGATCGCGAAGCGAACTCGTTCGGAGTCGAAGCATCCCTACCCGAAACTCAATGCCGACGGTGGGGAGATTTTTTCGCACCCGTCGTCCGCCCCGCGCCCGTCCCTTCCTTCCGCACAAACGACAACCCCCGCTTCAACTCCGCCGTCAAATCCGTCTCGTCCGTCGCTACATGCACCGGCTTCCCGGACTCTTTCCCCAACCACGCATTCAACTCTTCCCGAGTAGTGGTGACAAGCCGTCCCTCCCGCCGCAATGGCATCCCCTCGCCAGCCCAGCGCTGCGCCACCGAAGTAGGCTGCCCAAGAAACTCGGCAATCTGCTTCCACCCCTTCAGCGTCTCTTCTTGAATCTTCGGCCGCTTCGCCATAACTATTTCCGAAACGCTTTCTGGATCAGCGTATACCGCGCCGCGCCCAACACTCCGCAGTCGTCATTCACAATGATCTTCACCGGCATATCTTTCAGCAGCGACTCCATGCGCCCCTT
>DATEJO010000255.1:0-2566 GCA_035277905.1 Candidatus Sulfotelmatobacter sp. | reverse complement strand
GACGCCAGCTGGACTCATCAGCAGGACGCGGTTGTTGCCGGTATCGGCGACATAAAGATTTCCGGAAGCATCGAGAGCGAGTCCCTCCGGTGCGCTTAGACCAGTCGTGAGTCCGGTGATGGTCAGAGCCGACGCAGTGCCGGCCGGAGTCACCTTCACGATCTGATTGTGAGCGGTGTCGGCAATGTAAACATTGCCCAAGCTGTCGACGATGACGCCCTTCGGGTGATTCAGAGTCGTGCTCCCCGTGTCCAGTACTGTCGCTACCCCGTTGAACACTACGGAGGGTGGGACGCACCACGCCGTTGGAATTCCGGCAAAAAGACACAAACTGCCGGCTAGAAGAGAATAAAACCGGGTGAGGGAACGGCGAGAAGAACGATCGTATGCGCGCAAAGGTGTGACTCCCGGCCACAAACACTGGGACCTGGCCTAAGCCATCCATCGGAAGGAATCGCGAAACAATTTAGGCCCACTTCGCACGAAGGGAGCAGGTACCTCTGGCTGGTCAGCTTCTGAGATTATGATTTGGGATGCTTCGATCTGGAAACGCGTGCGCTAGAGCCACTCGACACCCGTTCGGACCCAGGTTGTTACCTATGTGACCGGTACATTCTGTGACCCATGTCTCCGGGTTGGACAATGAAAAACGATGGTAGGCCCGAATGGATTCGAACCATCGACCTCTTCCGTGTCAAGGAAGCGCTCTAGACCAACTGAGCTACGGGCCTACAAAATAGCAGTCGCTCAATTCTAATGGGCGATAAGCGATTCCGGCAAACGCCTTTGGCCGGATTGTCTCGTCCACCAAGATGAATCACTTCGCTGCCAGCGGAACTGCCTTCGCAGCCCGTCGAAGCAGATCCGGTGCTTTGATCCTTTCGCAGATTCCTGCAAATTCAGGACGTGCTCCGGACCATTGCAGTTCGTCGACGTCATCAAACACTGGCACATCCAGCCGCAGGTTCGCGAGCGTGCGGAATAACAGCGCCTGATCCCATTCAGTGAAAAGCGTTTCTGCCAACGCACGCGCGCGCCGCAGCGACGTTGGCCACGAACGCCAATCTTTCGGAATGTCCTCAAGATGCCGATACTGAGACAAAACAGCAGATGCGCCTTTCTCACCCCAACCAGCAATTCCCGGATATCCGTCGGCGCTGTCGCCAACCAGGGCGAGATAATCGGGGATCGACTCCGGCTTGACCCCAAACTTTGCCTCGACGCCGGCCTCATCGCGGATTATCTCTCTGCGGCGATCCAGTTGGACCACGCGTGTGCCTTGCACACACTGGCCGAGATCCTTGTCCGGTGTGCAAATAAATACTCGTTCGACGCGCCGATCCCCTGCACCCTTGGCCGCCGCGGACGCCAGCGCGTCATCGGCTTCGAAATACGTCATCGGCCATACAACGACTCCGAGCGCCTGCAGGGCTTCTTCGAGGATCGGAAATTGCGAGAGCAGTTCCGGCGGCATGCCCTCGCTCGTTTTGTATCCGGGATATAGCTCGTTGCGAAACGATTCGACGACGTGGTCGGTCGCGACTCCCACGTGAGTCGCGCCTTGCTCGATCATCGAGAGCACAGAGGCGACGACACCACGAACCGCACCGATTTCCTGTCCAGACGCATCCTGGCTGGGCGGCACGGCAAAAAAATGCCGGAACAGCTCATAAGTTCCGTCGACCAGATGAACATTCATATCGGCTAACTGCGATCCATTGCCATGAAGAGATTGTTCAGCGACTCGGCGAGCGTGGGATGCGCGTACGTCGCATCGCGCAGCGCCGTGTAAGGCAATTTGCCCATCATAGCCGTTTCCAACACCGCCATAACCTCTCCGCCTTCGATGCCGAGAACGGCTGCGCCAAGAATCTGATCGCTCTCGGCATCAACTACGGCCTTCATGAAGCCGCGAGTCTCATCTACTTCCAGCGCGCGCGCAACCGATGTCATCGGCAGCTTCCCCACACGGACCTTGCGGCCCCGGGAACGCGCGTCTTTTTCCGTCATCCCGATGCGCCCCAGTTGCGGATCGATAAAGACACAATAAGGAACCTGCCGCCCCTTGGTCGATCTCGATTTTCCGTCGAGAAGATTTGCTTTGAGAATCCGGAAATCGTCGTAGGAAATATGCGTGAACGCAGGGCCACCCTTAATATCCCCAAGGGCGTAAATGCCATCGACATTCGTTTCGAGGTGTTCGTTGACCGAGATGAATCCCTTCGCGTCGGTCTTGACTCCGGCGGCTGACAGGTTGAGAGCGTCCGAGTTCGACACGCGCCCGGTTGCTACCAATAGGTGCGACCCAACGAGCGTTCGCGATTCTCCACTGACAGCGACCCGCAGACTGATCTTCCCGTCCGCATACGCCACGTGGCTCGTATTGGAATTGAATATCAGCTCGACGCCATCTTCGCGCAGGATCTTGGCAATCTCGTCCGCAACATCTTTGTCTTCCCTGGTCAACAGCTGTTCCGCGCGTTGCACAATCGTCACCCGGCTTCCGAAGCGCCGGAACAATTGACCGAACTCCAGCCCGATGTATCCTCCTCCGAGAATCAGCAGG
>DATEJO010000254.1:0-14488 GCA_035277905.1 Candidatus Sulfotelmatobacter sp. | reverse complement strand
GAGTTGGAAGGAGCGCTGATCCGGCTGGTGGCGCACTCGTCGCTGATCGGGGCGGAGATCACGCTGCCTTATGCGCAGCAGGTGCTGAAGAATTTCATCGACTCGCAGGCGCGCAAGGTCACGATTGAATCGATCCAGAAGATGGTGGCCGAGCAGTTCGGGCTGAGGCTGGTTGAGATCAAGGCGAAGAATAATTCGAGGGCAATTGTGTATCCGCGGCAGATCGCGATGTATCTTGCCAAGCAGTTGACGGAAGCGTCGCTGCCGGAAATCGGGAGACAGTTTGGCGGCAAGCATCATACGACGGTGCTGCACTCGGTCGAGAAGATTGAAGAGGTCCGCAAGAACGACAAAGATTTGAACAGGCTGATCAATAAACTGACCGAGCAATTAGGCGGATAAATCGCGGCGACGCGGGCGTTTTCCACTCTGCAATACAGTCTTCCTTGTATATGGCTGTGAATCAGATGTGGAAGTTGTGTAAGGCGAAGGTGAAATCGGAAACCGGGACGAATTGTGGTAGGGACTCCGAAGAGATTGGGACCGATTTCTAACATGAGGGGTGGGGCGGGAAGCTGGTGAGAACAGAGAAGTTGAAACAGTTTTCCACTTCTCCGCAGGGCCTACTGTTACTGCTGGTTTTATAGGTTTTGCATTTGATATAAGAAGTAAGAGAAGTAGCGGGGAATTTCCCAGGTCCCGCAAAAGCTGCGAGACATGGGGTACCCGGTGGACGAACGGGAGATGCACTTATGCCGGTGGAGGCCGCCGTTGCCGCGGGAACCATGGAGATCACGATCAGCAAATTTGAATTGCTGCGTGAACTGACTGCCACGCAGGGAGTGGTCGAACGCAAGACCACGATTCCTATCCTTTCCAATTATTTGTTCGAGGCCGCCGGAGACCGGCTGTCACTGACGGCGACGGATCTGGACCTGAGCCTGCGGACTTCGTGCAATGCCAAGGTGAAGAAGGAAGGATCGTGCACGATTCCGGCGCGGAAGCTGTATGACTACGTGAAACTGCTGCCGGATGCCGATATCACGATCAAGCTGCTGGAGAACCACTGGGTCAGCATTCGCTGCGGGCGATCGAATACGAAGATGGTCGGCATGGCGAAGTCGAATTTTCCCAGCCTGCCGGCGTTTCCGACGGCGGGCGCGGTGAAGATTTCGGCGCAGGTCTTGCGAGGGCTGATTGCGCGGACCGGGTTTGCGATTTCGAGTGAGGAATCGCGATACACGCTGAACGGCGCGCTGATGCTGCTGAAGCCGGAGTCGATCACGATGGTGGCGACGGATGGGCATCGGCTGGCGCATTGCGAACGCGCGGGGGAAACATTTGAGGGCGTGTCGGGCGAGATGAAGACGCTGGTTCCGAAGAAGGCAATGGACGAGTTGAAGTCGCTGCTGGATTCGACTGATGCGGAGACGATCGATTTCGCGAAAGATGAGTCGACGCTGTTCTTCCGGATCGGATCGCGGCTGCTGACGTCGCGGCAGCTTACGGGACAGTTCCCGAATTACGAAGCGGTGCTGCCGAAGGACAACAGCAAGATCGTCCCGCTGAATGCGGACGAGTTGAATGCGGCGATTCTGCGCGTAGCGCAATTTGCCGATGAGCGTTCGCGCGCGGTGCGGCTGCGGCTGGAAAAAGGCGAAGTGAAGATTTCGGCATCGTCGGCCGAGGCGGGCGAGTCGGAGGATTCGCTGGAAGCGGCGTACACGGGCGAGGCGCTGACGATTGGATTTAACGCCGCGTACCTGGTGGATTTTCTGAAGGCGGCCGGAAGTGCTGAGGTGCGGCTGGAATTGAAGGATCCGCAGTCGGCCGGGCAGTTGCGGCCTGCTGAGGGCGATGATTATAAGTATCGGTATATTGTGATGCCGATGCGGATCTGAGGAGTGGGCCACTGCTCTCTTTCGCCGCTCCGCGGCTTGCCTTCGCTCGATTCTGATTCCCACGGCTTCCGCCGTGGGCTGCATTCTTTCACCGCTTCGCGGTTACCCCACGTGACGTGCCTCTCGTCCGCTCATTGTAGACCTCACACACTAACCCTTCCCCTTCTAAGTTGCTGCCTCCGGGCTTGACCTTCCCTTCTGGCTGACATAAATTGGCCGCAATTCAAGTTTTCGGAAGGAGCTGGCTATGCTCGACGGATTCAAGAAATTCATCCTGCGTGGAAATGTTGTGGATATGGCGGTGGGCGTGGTGGTGGGGGCGGCGTTCGGAAGCGTGGTGACCTCGATTACCAAAGGGGTCCTCACCCCGTTGATTGGCGCGCTTGTTCACCTGCCGAATTTTTCGGAAATCAAATTTAAGCTGCGCGGCAGCGAATTCCTGATTGGAGACGTGATCAATGCCGTCATTGCTTTCCTGCTGATCGCCGCAGCCGTGTATTTCTTTGTGGTGCTACCCATTAACTGGCTGATCGCTCGCATGCACAAGGACGAGCCGGCCGCGGCGCCGACAACGAAGAAGTGTCCGGAGTGTTTGAGCGATATTCCGATGGAGGCGAAGCGGTGCGCGCACTGCACGCAGCCGGTGATGGCGATGGCGGCGTAGGCGGCTTGCAGCCGATTCCTTCTTGATACTTCCTGCCTTGTCGGAATTTAACGTTCAAAAGTCAAAATCCCCACCCTCTCGCAAAATGCGCGAGAAGGGTGGGGCAACCCGCTTATCCGTGCAGATCCGGTTTTTATTCGACGGCCAACTCCTGACTATTCGTTAGCAGGCCGAGGCGTTTCACGCCTGCGTGGTGAGCTACGTCGATCACGGTTGCTACCGATTGGAAATCGACGTCGGCATCGGCGCGGATGAAGGCTACTTTTTCCGCGCGCGTCAGGTAAATCTGCGCGAGGCGCTCATCGAGGTTCCACCAATCCGCATCGTCCTGATTGATCTTGAGTCTGGGTGGTTGATCTTTGGCGGTCCACAGAATCTGAATCACGACTGTGCGCTCGACGATTGGCTGCGATTTCGCGTCTTGCTTGGGTGGTTCCGGAATCTGCGCCTTCTCGCCGTATTCGGGGTCCATGGAGACGACGAGCATGAACATGATGATCAGCGTCAACAGGACGTCGATCAGGGGAGTGACGTTGATTTGAGGTCCGGACGGACCTCCGCCTGCCATTGAGAAAGCCATGGAATTTTGCTCCTCTTGGCACGCGTGTCTGGTGGATCAGACACCTTGGGTTAGCGTGGAGTTCCCGTTGCGAAAAGCAAAGGCTTTAACCACAAAGGACACTGAGGAGCACGAATGGATTCCTGAGTTATTGCTAGGCTAGAAAATCCCTACTTCTGGCAACATCGGCCAGAAGTGGGGCACCCGCTCTGAGTGCGCGTACAGAAATCTTTTCAACGCAGAGGACACGGAGGACGCAGAGAAGTTGCGTCTGCGCGGGATGACGTGCATGATGGAACGTCGCGGTCTGTTTGTGGATGGCCGCGTTTCTTTTTGTAACTCTTATGATCCGATCACTTGTGCTGATTCTTCTGGCGTCCTTGTCTCTTGCGTTCTTCGCTTCCTTTGCTTGCGCTCAGGATAATTACGAGATTCAGGTGTATGGGTCGGAGACGGTGGCTCCGCGATCGACGATGGTGGAGGTGCATTCCAATTTCACTGTCGAGGGAAGCAAGACGGTGATCGATGGAATGCTGCCGACGAATCATGCGGAGCACGAGACGCTCGAGCTGACGCAGGGAATCAACGAGTGGTCGGAGGTGGGTTTCTATGTTTTCACGAGCATTCAATCGGACGGCGGATGGCAGTGGGTGGGCGATCATATTCGTCCGCGGGTGAGAGTGCCTCCATCGTGGCACTGGCCGGTGGGCGTGAGTTTGTCGACAGAGATCGGATATCAGCGGGCGGCGTTTTCTCCGGATACGTGGACGTGGGAGATTCGTCCGATTTTGGATAAGACGATTGGGAAATGGTATTTCGCATTCAATCCGGCGCTGGACCGGTCGTTTCACGGGCCGAGCGTAAACAAGGGCGTGGAATTTTCTCCGAATGTGAAGTTCAGTTACAACATCACAAAAAAGATTGCCGGGGGGCTGGAGTATTACGCGTCGTATGGATCGATCACTGGGTTCGATCCGTTGCGGGAACAACAGCAGCAGTTTATTCCGGCGATTGATGTGGATTTCGCACCGCAGTGGGAGTTCAACTTTGGAGTGGGAGTGGGAGCGACTCATTCGACGGATCATCTGATTGTGAAGTGCATTATTGGAAGAAGATTTTCCTGGCCGCATGGGAAGGGCGCGCGGTTGCGGGATCCTGGGAACCCTGAGAGCAATTAACCACAAAGGACACGAAGTCACACGAAGGGTTCAATTTGTAATTTGGTAATCGGGTAATTTTGTAATTTGAAACCCGCCATCGACCGTTTTCAAATTTTCAAATCTCAAAATCCACGGCTGACACGGTTTATCCGGCGGGTTGGGGTAGGGGCGAGAGTGGTGAATTTGGCGGTGGGTAGAGGGCTACGCTTAGCGGGCGATAGCGCGGGGCGAAGAAGTAAATTGAGTAGGCCGGGAAGAATACGATCGCGGGGACGGAGACTAGCGCGATCACGTAGAACAAGATTGCCAGCACGATGCAGCCGACTACTACAGCGCCCGTGATGGTCAGGACATTCCAGGTGAGGCCGGCGGATTTTCCGGCTAAGACGGCGGCGATGACGACTCCTGCAATCGGGACGGCAACTACGGCTGCGACGACCAGAGCAGCTATGCCGATGATGATGCCGGCTCCGATGGCCAGGACGATCTTCATCAGGATATACATGGCGTAGCTGTTGAATTCCCCTTCGATCATCGGCCAGAGGCGGCGCCAGGCTTCGATCGGGCCGATTCCTTCCAAGGCCATCTGCGGGATGACGAAGTCTTTGGTGAGTACCTGGCCGAGGATTGCCGCGATCATGAAAAAACAGAATACGGCGAAGACGGCGATGCCGGTGAGGATCAGCGCTTCCATGTGAGCGTGGGGGGCGGAGAACCATCCCATGCCGAAGGCGACGGCTGCGGGAATGCCGACGATCACGACGATACCAAGGAACATCGCGATGCCGTAACCCAACTGCCACCAGAAATAATTCAAAGCGGTCCCTTGACGGCGCGACCAGCCGGCGCGGATGCGGCATTCGCGGGTGAGGACGCTGTCGAAGAGGATAAAGCGCATCACACTGCTGACGTAGAGGAAGACGATCGCGATGACGAATCCGAGGACGACAACGGCCGAGACTAGAGCGGCGATGAGGGCGAGATTGATGCCGGGAAACATTCCGGTTGGAGGAGCCTGGTGCGGCATGGATTTGAATGGAGAGGAAAAATTGCCGCTGCCCGAGCCCATTTCTCCGGCGAGCAGGCCGACGATGGCGAGGCGCGTCCATTGCCCGAAGCGGAGGGGCTGGAGGAGTTGGCGCTTCGTGTGCTGGAACGCTAGAGGGATCGTATCGACGGCCGAGATCGGCAAGTTACACCTCCGTCAACAGCAAGGTACTGCGAAGAGTGGAAATGAGCAAATCAATTTGTGTGAAGAGTACGTGCTCGCGAATGCTTGAACAAAGGGTCCCTCCACTCCGCATGCCACTCCCTTCGGGAGCGGCATGCTCCGGTCGGGATGACATTGCGTGCCGGGATGACAATCAGTCGGGTCATTCATAGCGGAGGGCTTCGACTGGGTCGAGCTTCGAGGCGCGCATCGCTGGTACTAAGCCGCTGAACACGCCGACGATTAGTAATACCGCGCCGGAGAGCAGAACCGTGATCAGCGAAATACGGAGGTGGATGTCGGCCTGGCCGGAATTGTCTTCGAAGAGCGGTCCCATCAGGGGGAGCGTGCCGACAGCCCATGCGATGAAGTAGGAGAGCAGCACGCCGATCGCACCGCCGAGAAGCATGATCAGGAGAGTCTCGGCGAGAAATTGAAGTTTGATGTGGCGCTTGCGGGCTCCGAGAGCGCGGCGAAGGCCGATTTCGCGAATGCGCTCGTCGACGGAGACGAGCATGATGTTCATCACGCCGACGCCGCCGATACCGAGAGTTAGAGTGCCGATGAACGTCAGCAGAACCTGCAGGCCGATGGTGAGGGCGTCGATGATCGGGCGGAATTCGTCGCGTCCGAACATCTGGAAGGCTTTTGGATCAGTCGGCGAAAAATTCTGGCGCGTGGCGACTGCGGCCAGCACCTCGGCCATGGCTTTCTTTTCGTATTGCGGGGCGATGGGCTCGAAGACCATGACGGCGGCGTAGCGCGTGTTCCAGAGATCTCCGGCGGCGGAGTAAGGGATCCAGGAAGATTCATCGTCGCTGGAAAAATAATTGCTGAGCTGAATCTTGCGGGCCATCACGCCGATGACCTGAAAGCGCACGCCGGAGACGAGGACGGTTTCGCCGACGGCAGGACGTCCGCTGAAGAGTTCTTCTTTGAGGCGTCCACCGAGGAAGATGACGCGGCGGCGCTCGAGTTCGTCTTCTGCATTGATCCAACGGCCTTCGAGCGGGACTTCGTTGCGCATCTCGCCGTATTCGGGGCAGACGCCGCGGACTGGGGCGGTGCCGACGAGGCGATCTTCGTAGGCGATGCCGGGGCGGCGAACGGTTTCGAGACAAACATGTTTCACGAGAGGCGCAGTGGCCTTGACCATGTCGAGGTCGGCTTGCTCGAGGACGACTTTCTTGCCGGCACGCTGTCCACCGGGTTGCTCGCTGGTCTGCTGCGGCCACGCGATGACGACGCTTTTGCCGAAGGCGTCGAAGCCGTGCACGAGCACGCTGCGGAAGCTGCTGCCGTAGGCAATGAGCAGCGTGACCGTCGCGATGCCCCATACGATGCCGAGCATGGTGAGGAAGCTGCGGGTGAGGTTCCGCTTGAGGGCGATCCAGGCTTCGAGAATGATTTCGAATAGCATCGTCAAAATCTTTCAACACAGAGGACACAGAGGCACACAGAGTTTATCCTCCTGCTTCGTAGCGGAGGGCCTCGATTGGGTCGATGGAAGCGGCGCGGCGCGCGGGATAGAGCGCGGCTCCGATGGCGATCGCTCCCAAGAGACCGGCGGCTGTGAGCCCTGAGGTCCAGCTGGGAATCAGTCCGGCAAAAAAGTCGGGCATCGGCAGCAGGTCGATCAGGGCGCAGAATCCGAAGGCGATGCCGAGGCCGATGCCTCCGCTCAGCAACGCGATGATCAGCGCTTCGATGAAGAACTGGCGGAGAATCGTTCCGGCTGGCGCGCCGATCGCCTTGCGGACACCGATTTCGCGCGTGCGCTCGCGAACGGCGACGAGCATGACGTTCATCACGCCGATGCCTCCGAGCAGAAGCGTGACAATGCCGACTGCGCCGAGAAAGAATTTCATCCCGTCAGTCATGGTTTTGAAGGCCTGCGCTTCTTGCACGGTGTCCCAGATAGGGCAGGCTTCTTTGTCATTGGGATCGTAGCGATGCATGCGAGCGAGCGCGACGCGTACTTCGTGCTTGCAGGCCTCGTGTTGGTCGACCGATTTCGGCGTGACCAGAAGCTGATCGAAGGTGGTGTCGGTGCCCGGAGGCTTGTCAGGAAAGTCGCGGCGCATGGCGGCAAATGGCAGAAAGACTTTGTTGACGTCCCATCCGTCGTAGCTGGAGTCCTGCTTCTTTTTTTTCATCACGCCGATGACGGTGTAAGGGAAATCGTTCAAGTAGATGGTGTCGCCGACGGGATCGCGGCCGGGGAAGAGCTGCTTCGCAGCATCGGAGCCGAGAAAGGCGACGCGGCGCGCTTCACGCATGTCACTCCAATCGTAGAAGCGTCCGGAGCCAACGTCGAGGCTGCGGATATAGGCGAAGGCCGGATACGACCCGGTGACCGTGAAGGCCGCGTTGTTGTAGGCGGAGTGGGTGCGAACCGTATCTTCTTCGAGCTCAGGGATGGCGTATTCGCAATCGGGTGATTCGGCTTGAACGACCGGAACGTCGGGATCTTCCCAGTGGACGATGCGTCCGGCGTGGGTTCCGCCGGCTTGCAGGCTGGTGCGGCCGTGGAAGACGATCATGACGTCTTTGCCGAGAGTGCGCGCCTGCTCCTCCTGACCTTTGCGAAGGCCTTCTCCGGCGGCGACCATCAGCACGATGGAGACGATGCCCCAGGCAATTCCGAACATGGTCAGAAATGCGCGGAGCTTGTGGGCCCAAAGGGTGCGAAGGACGTCGAAAAGGAGGTCGCGCAACGTCATACAAGATTGGACGGGGGGCGGCAAAGAAGGTCATCCCCACGTGCTTATGGGTAGATACGCAAGGGGCGCGGAGTTTGTTGCAGGAAAAAGTGGCGTGGATGGCGCGGGTTGGGCTCCGAGGGCAGACGTTCGTGCTGGCGGATTAGAACCTAAACAGAGGGTCCCTCCACTCCGCTTGCCGTTCCTTTCAGGAACGACAAGCTCCGGTCAGGATGACAGTGAGACAGCCATGCGTCGAATTCTTTTAGAGCCAGTTCACACTGCTGGCGATGGCGATCTTTGCGGTCGCGGACTTTGCGATCCAGCGGGGGGAGCAGGTCGAAGGTGATGTTGGCGGGTTGGAAATTCTTCGGATCGGCGTGTGTGACGTAGTGCGTGAGCGATCCGAAGGCTGAGGCGCGGGGAGCGGGAATCAGCGGAAGTTGCTGGGCTAGGGCGGCGGCGTGAAGTCCCGCGAGCAGGCCGGTGGCGATGGATTCGACGTAGCCTTCGACGCCGCAGATTTGTCCGGCGAAAAATATCTGAGGATGATTTTTCATCTGCAGAGTTGGCTGCAAGAGTGTCGGGCCGTTGATGTAGGTATTGCGGTGGATTTGTCCGTAGCGGAGGAAGCGCGCGTTTTCGAGCCCGGGGATGAGGCGCAGAACGCGGGCCTGCTCGCCGAACTTCAGATGATTCTGGAAGCCGACGAGATTGTAGGAGTCGGCGCGAAGGTTTTCCTGGCGGAGCTGCACGACGGCGTAAGGCATCTTGCCGGTGCGTGGATCTTTCAGGCCGACGGGCTTCATGGGGCCGAAGCGGAGAGTGTCGCGTCCGCGGCGGGCGATTTCTTCGATGGGCAGGCATCCTTCGAAATAATTGAGCTTTTCCCAGTCGCGTTCTTCGACGGATTGCGCGGCGAGTAACGCGTCGTAGAAGCACGCATAATCTTCTTCGCTCATGGGGCAGTTGATGTAGTCGGCCGAGCCTTTGTCGTAGCGGGCGGCCATGTAGACGCGCGACATGTCGATGGAGTCGGCTTCGACGATGGGACTGATCGAGTCGTAGAAGTAGAGGCGCGGGGTGCCTTGCTCGCCGGTGCTGCTGAGGCGCGCGATTTCTGCGGCGAGAGATTCGGAGGTGAGAGGGCCGGTGGCGATGATAGTGATGCCGTCAGATTCGTCGATTTGAGTGACTTCTTCGCGGCGGATGGAGATGCGCGGTTCGCGGGAGATCGCTTCGGTGACACGGGCGGCGAAGCTGATGCGATCGACGGCGAGGGCGTGTCCGGCGGGGACGGCGCATTCGCGGGCGATTTGCATGAGCAGCGATCCGGCGCGGCGCATTTCCTCTTTCAGCAGCCACGGAGCGGTATTTTCGCTATCGGATTTTAGCGAATTCGAGCAGACGAGCTCGGCGAAGTCGGCGGTCTGATGCGCGGGCGTGGAGCGCACGGGGCGCATCTCGAATAACTCTACGTCGAGGCCGCGGCGAGCGCATTGCCAGGCGGCTTCGGAGCCGGCGAGTCCTGCGCCGATGATTTTGATGGGCGGCGGCATTCTCTAGTTTGGTTTGAGGCGAGATTCGTGGGACATTTTGTAATTTTGTAATCGGGTAATTTGGTAATTGAAAAACGAACCGACGATTTTCAATTTACCAAATTACAGATTACAAAATTACAAAATCAGGGGTTGGCTCAGTGCAGAACGGGGGTGGCGTCGGTGGCGATGCAGACCCAGTTTCCGTGCTTGAGGAGCCAGGTGTCGATGAAGCGTTCGCGGCGGGTGTAGGGCTTGCCGTTCTCGACGCCCTTCACGCGCATGACGCCGGTGGCGATGGCTACGGTTCCGTGGACGTGCACGCTGAAGGATTCGGGCGAAACTTGCTGCTGCTGTGCCGTCGGCTGCGGAGCCGCTGATTTCACGCTGGCGAGGAATTCCGACTTGCTCTGCACCGAGCCGTCGTCGTTGACCAGCACGATGCCCTCATCGAGGATCGAGTCGAGAGCTTTGATGTCGGCGGATTTGTAGGCCTGATTCCAGAGTTGTTCGAGGGCTACGATTTTCGATTTGGTGGCCGCGTCGGCGTCGGCTTGGGCGAGAATCGCGGACAGGGGCGCGCAGACGAACAGGATCAGGATCAACGATTTCATTTCCACGTTCTCCTCGTTGTTCTTCCCGTCCCGCAGTTGGGTGAAATGTAACGGGAAAATCTGGACAAAACAAGTGTCAGAGTCAATGACAGGCTGGTTCCACTATGATGGGAAGCCGTGAAAAAACAAGCTTAACCACAAAGGTCACCAAGTATCACGAAGTGAAACATCTTCTTCCTTCGTGATACTTCGTGTCCTTTGTGGTTAGTATTTCCTGGAGGGATGGATGGCTCGAATTGCGTTGGTGAATGCGGAGAATGCGCCGGACGAGGTGCGGGAGATTTACGAAAAGACGCTGCGCGGAAAGCCGGGGAATGTGCAGAAGGCGCTGGCACAGCGTCCGGAGATGCTGAAGAATTTTCTGAGTTTCTATGCAAGCGTCGGGCGATCGCTGGATCGGAAGTTGTACGAAATGATTTACCTGCGCGTGTCGTTGATCAACGAATGCCGGTACTGTACGCAGCATCATGTGGCGTCGTCGAAGCGCGTGGGGTTGACGGCGGAGGACTGGGCGGCGTTGAAGGCGGGGAATTATTCGCGGCTCAGCGAAAAAGAGCGGGTGGCGCTCGCGTATGTCGAGAAGTTGACGCGGAGACCGCAGGGGATCAGCGATGCGGATTTTGCGCCGTTGAAAAAAGAATTCTCGGATGCGGAGATTGTCGATATTCATATGCTGGCCGGGCTCGCGAATTTGACGAACCGGTTCACGGATCCGGTTGGGCTGGAGTTGGAGTTTGCGGAGGAGAAGATCTAGGAAGAATTGAGTAATTGGGTAATTTGGTAATCGGGTAATTTAAAACCCTCGCGTCCGGCAGCACCACGCGGAATGCGGCGCTTATTTCTACAGGATTTCTCTGGTGTCACCTACTCGGCGGGTTATGCGTTCACGGTCTAAGTATTCCAAGAGCGGAATGGCATATTTGCGGCTTACGCCGGTCAGGTCTTTGAAGGTTGCTACATCCATCTTTGGGGACTTTGTTTTTTGTGCGGATACGATGCGGCGAAGTTCTTCTAACGCGCTGCGGTGAAAGACTAAATCCTCGGAAATCTTAAAGAGAGTCTTCTCGCGCAGCAGGAGCGTGACGATTTTCTGGGCGCGGGATTTGTCGATCTTGAGTCCGGCGATGACTTCGTTCAGAGCCGGGACTTTCAGGCCTGCGGCGGCGAATGCGCTTTCTATCGTTTTCTTTGATTCTGCTTCCTCATCTTTCAGCGTTACTCCGTGGCCGGGCAGGCGGATGAGGTCTCCTGTGACTTCTAGCTTCTTGGTCTGAGCTAGACGTTCTACCGCGGCCGCGAAGATTTCCGGCGTCGCTTCGAGTTGCTCCCGCAATTCTTCTTTGGCGATACCCGGCGCGAGCGAATTCTTCTTGTGAAATGTTGCGACCGAATGGAGCGTCTGCTCCTGTAAGGAGGAAAGCGCGGACGCGTCGATGACGAGATCTGCGATGCGCGCGATCTGCTTAGCGTTGAGGGCGGCCGCGAGCGGGTTCGCGATGAAAGTTTTCGTCCATCCGGTTTCGGCGACGAGAGTTGCGATCGAGATTCCGGACTGCCTTCTTCTTGCCACGCGCGCGGCGAGAATCTGCTCGGGCTTGCCGGAGGCGAGGACTTGCAGGAATGGCTCGAGATTGGGTATCCGCGGCATCACGGCGGGATCGAGTATGATGCCGCCGCCGATCGTGATCACCGGCGAGAACTGGCGAATGATGAAACGGTCTCCGGGCAGGAGCAGAACGGGCTCGGGAAGTTTCAGGCGGGCGAATGCGGAGGCGCCGGGATCGATCTGCTTGGCATCGTGCAGCGCGATTTCGGCGACGGTTTCCATCGTGTTGGAGTGGAAATGCACGCGCGTGCGGCTCTTGAGAGGCCGGGGAGCGTCGGGCAAGAGAGTCAGGCGAACGTCGGCGCGGCGAGTGGCGGAGAATGTTGCGGCCGGGGCTAAGGTCATTCCACGGGTTAAATCTTCGGTGCTGACTCCGGCGAGGTTGAGGGCGGTGCGCTGTCCGGCGAGGGCCTGGTCGGCGGTCTTGCCGTGGACTTGCACTCCGCGGACCCGGACGCGGAGGCCTGCGGGAAAAACTTGTAGCTCGTCTTCGCGGCGGATGGTCCCTGATAGCAGAGTTCCAGTGACGACGGTGCCGAATCCTTTCATGGTGAAGACGCGGTCGATGGGAAGGCGCGCGAGGGCTTGAGAATCGCGCGGGTGGACGTCTTTGGCAGCGGTGGCGATGGCGGATTTCAATTCCGGCAGGCCTGCTCCGGTGAGCGAACTCACGGCGATGATCGGAGAATTCGGAGATTCGAGAAAAGTCCCGCGGAGGAATTCTTCGACTTCGAGACGAACGACGTCGAGAGTTTCGGGGTCGACGGCGTCGGATTTGGTGAGCACGGTGATGCCGCGCTGAACGCCGAGCAGTTGCAGGATGTCGAAGTGCTCGCGGGTTTGCGGCTTGATGGATTCGTCGGCGGCGATGACCAGGAGGACGAGATCGATGCCTCCGACGCCAGCGAGCATGTTACGGACAAAGCGTTCGTGGCCCGGAACGTCGACGAATCCGAGATGGAGGGTCTCGCCGTTCGCGGCGGGGAGATCCATGTGGGCGAAGCCGAGGTCGATGGTGATGCCGCGGCGCTTTTCTTCGGCGAGCCGGTCGGCGTCGATGCCGGTGAGAGCTTTGACCAGGGCGGTCTTGCCGTGGTCGATATGGCCGGCGGTGCCGAGGATGATGGATTTCATCTGCATTGCATATTACTGGAACTGGCGGAAAACAGCGGGTCCAGCCGTGTGCGGGCGCTCACAGCGTGGGCTGAATCGTGTTCGTACAATCGGGCCGGTCTTCAGGTATTGACACCCCAGACCTCGTGGAGCGGCCATGAAAATCTATTTGAAATACATCAATCCAATCATCGCTGTGCTGGTGTTGGGGCTTTGTTTGTGGGCTGCGATGAACGATGACGGATTCAAGCCGAGAGCGATGCTGTCTGGAGGGATCCCGACATATTTTGTGGCGAAGGGGCTTTTCTGCAGCGCGGCGCTGTTTCTGGTGGGGAGAATTCTGGGTGTGCTGGACAAAGAGTAACGGCGCGGACAAGTGCGCTCGCTACATTGCGGCGCGTCAAAGAAGAACTCAACACGAAGGACACGAAGTCTCACGAAGGAAGTTGCACAAAGGATTGGGCACGGAATCTGGCCTATCGTTTCGCGGGCTGAAAATGCGACAATAGTAATTCCCGATGACAACCTCCACGGCAGCTTTTTCTCCAGAAACCATCCGGCAGCACGGTCTTACGCGTGAGGAGTACGACAAGATCAAGCAGTTGCTGGGCGGACGCGAGCCTACGCTCACCGAACTTGGCATTTTCAGCGTGATGTGGAGCGAGCACTGCTCATATAAGTCGTCGCGCGTGCATTTGAAGCGGCTGCCGACGCGGAGCAAGCGGGTGTTGCAGGGGCCGGGCGAGAATGCCGGGATCATCGATATTGGCGAGGGCTGGGCGTGCGCGTTCAAGATCGAATCGCATAATCATCCGTCATTCATTGAGCCGTTTCAGGGGGCTACGACCGGAGTGGGCGGAATTCTACGCGACATTTTCACGATGGGGGCGCGGCCGGTGGCGGTGATGGATTCGCTGCGGTTCGGACCGATTACAAATCCCGACTTCTGGCAAACCCGGCCAGAAATGGGGCACCCGGCTGTCTCCACACAATCCGAAATCCATAAGAATCATTCGATCATGGAGGGAGTGGTCAGCGGGGTCGCGTCTTACGGGAATTGTTTTGGCGTGCCGAATCTGGGGGGCGAGACGAAGTTCGAGCCGTGCTACTCGGGGAATCCGCTGGTAAATGCGTTCGCGCTGGGGCTGGTGCGGAAGAACGAGATTTTTTACGCGAAGGCCGCGGGCGAAGGGAATCCGGTGATTTATGTCGGCGCGAAGACGGGGCGCGACGGGATTCACGGCGCGACGATGGCCAGCGAGGAATTCAGCGAAGCCTCGGAGGCGAAGCGTCCGAATGTGCAGGTGGGGGATCCGTTCCTCGAAAAGCTGTTGCTGGAAGCGTGTCTCGAAGCGATGCAAACGGGCGCGATTGTCGGGATACAAGACATGGGCGCGGCCGGGCTAACTTGCTCGACATGC
>DATEJO010000253.1:0-4558 GCA_035277905.1 Candidatus Sulfotelmatobacter sp. | reverse complement strand
AAGGCCGCCGAGCAACTCGCGACGGCGATCCGGCAAAAAATCACCCGGCCGTGGACCATCATGGAAATCTGCGGCGGCCAGACTCACACCATCGTCAAGAGCGGTCTCGAAGACCTGCTGCCCAAACAGATCACGCTCGTGCACGGCCCGGGCTGCCCGGTATGCGTCACGCCGATTGAACTGATCGACAAAGCTGTCGCGATCGCCAAACGTCCGGACGCGATCTTCTGTTCCTTCGGCGACATGCTGCGCGTGCCGGGATCGACCAAGAGTCTTTTCGACGTGAAGGCCGAAGGCGCCGACGTGCGCATCGTCTATTCTCCGCTCGATGCGCTCAAGCTGGCAAAGCAGAATCCAGAGAAGCAGGTCGTATTCTTCGCTGTCGGATTTGAAACTACGGCGCCCGCGAATGCGATGGCCGCGTGGCAGGCCGATCACGAAGGCATCGAGAATTTCTCTTTGCTCGTCTCGCACGTGTTAGTTCCTCCAGCAATGGAAGCGCTGCTCTCATCTTCGAACTGCGTCGTGCAGGGATTTCTGGCGGCGGGCCACGTCTGTACGATCATGGGATTCGAAGAATATTTCCCGATCGCGACGAAATATAAGGTCCCAATTGTCGTTACCGGATTCGAGCCGCTCGACCTTCTCGAAGGCATTCACATGACGGTCTGCCAGCTCGAAGAAGGACGTCACGACGTTGAGAACCAGTATGTGCGCGCCGTGCGGCGGGAAGGGAATCGCCCGGCGCAGGATCGCATCGCGGAAGTGTTCGAGATCAGTCCGCGGCAATGGCGGGGGCTCGGAGAGATTCCCGCCAGCGGATTTCAGCTTCGCGGACGTTTCCAGAAATACGATGCCAACCTCCGCTTCCCATTCGAAGGCGAGCCCGCCCGCGAATCACCGGAGTGCATCAGCGGATTGATTCTGCAGGGAATCAAAAAGCCGCACGAATGTCCCGCCTTTGCCGTGAAGTGCACGCCTGAGAATCCGCTGGGCGCGCCCATGGTATCGTCGGAAGGCGCGTGCGCAGCCTACTACCACTATGGCAGACGTCAAAACGTTCAACCTGAGCTGTCCGGTCCCGCGAGTCGCTGACGACCGCATCGTGCTCGCGCACGGCGGCGGTGGACGCCTCACCCATCAGCTCATCGAAAAGATTTTCATGCCCGCGTTCTCGAATGCCATGCTCGAGCAGCGGCATGACGGCGCCGTGTTGCCCGTCAACGGATCGCGCCTCGCCTTTACCACCGATTCGTTCGTCGTTCGTCCGTTGATGTTTCCCGGAGGCAATATTGGCGACCTCGCCGTGAACGGCACGGTGAACGATCTCGCCATGTGTGGCGCGCGCCCCCTCTATCTGAGCGCCGGATTCATTCTCGAAGAAGGCCTGGAGATGGAAACGCTGCGGACGATCGTTAAGTCGATGCAAGAGTCCGCTGCGAGTGCAAACGTTAAGCTGGTCACAGGCGACACGAAAGTCGTGGACAAAGGAAAAGGCGACGGAGTTTTCGTCAACACGTCGGGAATCGGCGTGATTGAAACGAATGTGAAGAAGTCCATCAGTCCGGCTTCCGTCGAACCTGGAGATGTCGTGATCGTCAGCGGTGATCTCGGCCGGCACGGCATCGCGATTCTCTCGGTCCGCGAAGGACTGGAATTCGAATCGCCCATCCTGAGCGACTGCGCCAACGTCTGGCCGTCAGTGGAAGCGCTGCTCAATGCAGGGATCGAGATTCACTGCCTGCGTGATCTCACGCGTGGAGGTCTGGCGACCACGCTGAATGAAATCGCCTCCGACCGCAAAGTATGCATCAAGCTCGAAGAAGCGTTGATGCCGGTGAACGAGGTCGTGCAGGGCGCGTGCGAGATTCTCGGGCTTGATCCTCTTTATGTCGCGAATGAAGGCCGGTTCGCGGCTTTCGTCCCGGCCGCACAAGCTGAAGCCGCGCTAGAAGTGATGAAGAAAGTCCCAGTCTCAGAGGGAGCTGTCCGCGTCGGCAAAGTCGAAGAGAACCCCGGGCGCATGGTGGTCCTGCAAAGCCGCATCGGCGGGAATCGCGTCGTGGATATGCTGAGCGGGGTACAGCTGCCGAGAATCTGCTGAGATTGTGAATTCAATTCGAAATTTCGTTCTTCGCGCTCCGGCGTGGGAATTATTCGCCGCAATGGTGGGCGTTTATTGCCTTGGCGAGGTAGCCATTGTGATATCGGTCCCGGCTAAAAACCGAAATCCAGGGGTGCCACTATCTGCGTTGGTCGTTGTTGTACTGTGCTGGATTCTCTTCGCATTATGGTTCTGGTCTTTGGGTGCGTTCCTACACTCGCTGATCAAGCCAGAACTACAGCCAAGCCTGGGACTGCTTCGCGCTTGCCTCATCTATCCGCTGATAATTATGGCTGTCTTTCAAATGATCCCCGCGAGGCTCACCTTCGCAGGAGCGTTCCTCGTTTTCTTATTTAGCATTTTTGGGTTCTTGTCCATGTTGTTCAATCTTCATTTTGTGAGCAAGAGTCTCGCACTTGCCGAGATGCAGCGCCCACTTTCCTTCTACGACTACGCTGGGCCCTTCTTTCTGTTGTGGTTTTTTCCGATCGGCATCTGGTTCATCCAGCCGCGAATCAATCGCCTATACGCCGACCACACAACAGTATTGTCATCCTGAGCGGCATCTGTTGCCGCGAACGACCTCTGCATTTTGCCTGGTGCGAGGGACTGCATAGATCCTTCGGCGCAAAAAGCTGCGCCTCAGGATGACAATGCTATTTTGATGTGGACTTTCATCCCTCCCACGGATTGACCAGCCTCACCCCGCATCCTTCGAAATCCCCGGTGTCACGGGTCGCTAAAGATGCCTGATGGCAACTGGCAATGGCGGCGATTTGTCCATCCGCGATTCCGATCGGGCGTCCTCGAATACGACGGGAAGCCACGAGCGACGCGAACGCGCGCGCAGCTTGCTCATCGAATACCAGCACCCTGCCGGCGAAATCTCTTTCGAAAGTTGTCTCCGCTTCTCGAAGTAAACTGTCTCGCCTTTTGCCCTTCGGGAGGAGTTCAATACCGAACAGGATCTCCGCCATGCTGATTGTGCTGATGAATAGATCGCCGGGTGCCTGGCGCGACACCCACCCAAACACGGCCGGAGCCGGCGTCGATTTCATCAGTTCTGAAACCACATTGGTATCGAGAAGGATCATGCGCGCGATTTGACGTTCCAGCTATTCTTTCCAATCCTTCAGCCATTCGGGATCACGCATAAATTCACGAGGCAAGGGCTCAAGGTCCACACCGCCCAGGCGAGCGAAGCGCTGGTGAATTGCTTCTGCAAGGTTAGCGCCGCTCTCAGGAGTAGGATTCTTCAGCGCGGTTTGCAAGATCTCCCGGGCCTCCTGCTCCATGGAGCGCCCATTCTGCGCCGCCCGGACTTTCAGCTTGCGCTTGGTGCTCTCCGCCAGATTCCTTATGGTAATGCTCGCCATGCAATCAATGATAGCATTGCAATCATTGATTGCACAATGGGTTTTCCCATGCCAATGGCTGAATTTCGACCAGCGTTTGCATCCGCCCTGTGACTGCGCTCACAATATCCTGAGCAGGGAGGTGCCCCATGCCGGCACTATCCGCCACCCACCGTACCTCCTTGGTCACCTGCCATCTGCATTCCCCGTGACTGCAATCACCCGCTCCCGTGAGAATTATCACTGGCCCGGTTTCATGCCAGGCCGAGAATGGTTAGCGGCATTATCTTTTCCACGTTCTACCTACGGAGGTTGGAGCCTATGTCTGTGATGACACCCCCGGGAATTAAGGTTCCAGGGGACTACATTGAATCCGTGATGATCAGTGTGAAAGCGAAGAACCCAGCCGAGCCTGAATTCCACCAGGCGGTGCAGGAAGTATTCGACTCTCTCCGTCTGGTCCTCGCCAAACACCCCGAGTACCAGTCCGCGCGTCTGCTCGAGCGCATTGTTGAGCCCGAGCGCGTCCTCATGTTCCGCGTACCGTGGTTCGACGACCAGGGCAACATTCAAGTCAACCGTGGATTTCGCATCGAGATGAACTCGGCCATCGGCCCTTACAAGGGCGGCCTGCGTTTTCATCCCAGCGTGAACCTCGGCATCCTGAAATTCCTCGCTTTTGAACAAGTGTTCAAGAACTCGCTCACCACGCTGCCCATGGGTGGCGGCAAGGGCGGATCGGACTTCGATCCCAAGGGCAAGAGCGACAACGAAGTGATGCGCTTCTGCCAGAGCTTCATGACCGAACTGCAGCGCCACATCGGACCGGACACCGACGTTCCGGCCGGCGACATCGGCGTGGGCGGACGCGAGATCGGCTTCCTGTTCGGCCAGTACAAGCGGCTGCGCAACGAATTCACCGGCGTCCTGACGGGCAAAGGCCTGGGTTGGGGCGGATCGCTGATTCGTCCGGAAGCCACCGGCTACGGCTGCGTCTACTTCGCGGCTGAAATGCTGAAGAGCCGCAAGGACTCGCTCGAAGGCAAACTCTGCCTGGTTTCTGGCAGTGGCAACGTTTCCCAGTACACCATCGAGAAGC
>DATEJO010000252.1:0-3624 GCA_035277905.1 Candidatus Sulfotelmatobacter sp. | reverse complement strand
CAGTAGGCGAGGAGCCCTGGAAGTTTGTTCCACTCATTCTGCTTGTAGTTGTTGTGACTTCATTTCAACTCGTGCTTTCAAATTCCGATGAGGTAGCCGCGTGAGCCATAGAAGAGCCGGTATCGCCATGTTTAGGACTTTCAAGAAGGCAATTCCCGCAGGAATATTGTGCCTGGCACTTTTTGTAGGCGCTGCTGCAGGACAGGGCGAGCTACGTTTCTGTCTGCGATCGGAACCGAAGACATTCGACCCACTCAAGGTGGAAGACGATGCCTCGGTTGCTGTTCGCTACCTGACGGGAGGAGTGCTCGTGCGCCTGAACCGGCAGACACAGGCGCTGGAACCTGAGTTGGCGCAGTCGTGGAAAGTTTCGAAAGATGGCAAGCAGATCAGCTTCAGGCTTCGCTCCGGAATTTCTTTTTCCGACGGAACTCCCTTTTCCGCAGATGACGTCGCCTATACGGTCCAGCAACTGATGGATGCAGCGCTGCATTCAGCGACTGGCGACGCGTTCCGTACCGGACCAGGCAAGGTTGAGACCAAAATCACCTCGCCAACTCAAATTTCCATCAGCTTTCCGGCACCCGTCGCTGGGCTCGACCGCCAATTCGACCAGGTCGCCATCATGTCGTCGCGCTCACCAAAGAAAGAAATGGCGGTACTCGGACCGTTCATGGTTACCGACTACAAGCCCGGCGCAACGCTCGAATTGAAACGAAATCCGAATTACTGGAAGACGGACGAGCAAGGTCATAAACTTCCTTACCTGGACGGAATTCACCTCGACATTCAAGCAAACCGCGATGTCGAGATGCTTCGGTTTAAGCGAAACGAGATCGATCTGATCAACTCGCTGGACAGCGAGTACTTCGACAAGTTATCCGAGACCTCGGCCAACGTCGCTCACGACGCCGGGCCGTCACTCGACTCCGAGCAGATGTGGTTCAACGAAGTTCAGAAGGCGCCGATCCCCGCTTACAAAAAGAATTGGTTTCGATCCGCCAATTTCCGCCGCGCGATCTCGGAGGCAGTCAATCGTGCGGACATGGTGAAAATTGTCTTCCGTGGACATGCGCAGCCTGCGATCGGCCCTGTCTCTCCAGCGAACAAGTTCTGGTTCAATGCCAAATTGAAACCGCAGCTCTATTCGCCCGATGCCGCCCTCAAGTTGCTTCAGACAGATGGCTTCCGCATGGAAAATGGGACGCTCAAGGATAAAGACGGAAATGCCGTCGTCTTCTCGATCATCACCAATTCCGGGAATAAATATCGCGAGCGCATGGCGACGATGATGCAGGAAGACCTGCAGAAGATTGGGATTCACGTGAACGTCGTAACGCTCGATTTCCCTTCTCTCATCGAGCGGATGACGCAGTCCTTCGACTACGAGGCGATCCTGCTGGGATTAACCAACGTCGGTCTCGATCCCAACGATCAGATGAATGTTTGGCTGAGCTCTTCTGACAATCATCAATGGAATCCTTCGGAGAAAACTCCCGAAACACCCTGGGAGGCGGAGATCGATAAGCTGATGCGTGCGCAGGCTTCTTCGGCCGATGCAAAAAAGAGAAAAGAGAGTTTTGATCGCGTGCAGGAAATTGCCGTGGATCAGATGCCTTTCATTTATCTGGTAAACAAGAACGCACTATCGGCAGTTGCGGCTAAAGTTCATGGAGCCAGCCCGGTGATTCTGGTTCCGCAGACGTATTGGAACGTGGATCGGCTGTCGGTGAAATAACTTGTCGGTGCAGAGCGCCAAAGAACAAACATGAATCAAGCGGCACAAGACGTTCTGCTCGCAACGCGCCTTTCGGTGCGTTACGGCGACAAGCCTCCTGTGCTCAAAGACGCTACCCTCGAGGTGCGGCGCGGCGAAGTACTCGGCCTAATCGGCCAAAGCGGCTCAGGAAAAAGTACGCTAGCACTCGCGATTTTGGCATTGCTCGATCACAAGAAAATGACGCTTGAGGGTTCTATCGTTTTTGATGGCCGCGATCTATTGAATTTCCGCGAAACGGAAATGCGCGATCTGAGGGGCAGGAAGATTTCTCTCGTCCTGCAGAGTCCGCTGTCATCACTGAATCCCGCCCTGAAGATCCGCACTCAACTGAAAGAAGCCTGGCGCGCGCATTCCGCGAAGGCGTCTGCACAATCCGACTGCAGTCAGGTAATCCGCAGATCGCTGGAGAGCGTGAGTCTTCCGTCTACCGATGAATTCCTGGCGAAATATCCTTCGCAGATGAGTATCGGTCAGGCGCAGCGTGTCCTGATTGCAATGGCCGTGATGCACCGGCCTGCCCTGCTGATTGCCGATGAGGCCACTAGCGCGCTCGATGTGATCACACAGTCTGAGATCTTGGCACTTTTTCGAGAGTTGAACCGAAGCTCCGGCATGTCGATTCTGTACATTTCCCATGACCTCGCGTCCGTAGCCGGAATTTGCGACCGCGTTGCCATCCTGCACGAGGGCGAAATCGTGGAATCGGGAGAAACTTCCCAGGTGCTCACCGAGCCCCAGCATGCATATACTCGCCGCCTGGTCGCATCCATCCCAAAGTTGCCTGTTTCGCACGCAAGCAGTCGAGCCGCGAGCGTCTGATCGTTCGCGCTGCACACCGCGCCTCGGACTCACTGTTCGTTTTCTCTCCGAAGTCATTCGCTGACCGTTCTCGACCGAAATGAATGAGACAAACTGTCCCGCGCCCACCTTCGTGGGACACATTGACCCAAGCAGGTGCTCAACGGATCGAAGGAAGCCATTAAGAATCAACAAGTTAAATGATTAGAATTGGCGCATCGCGTGCAACATACCCGGTGGTACATAGCTCGAAGTTCCCCCGATCCGTTCAGAAAGGTGCCACTTTATGGTGCGGACACAAAAAGTACCGAAGCCGGGTGGGCGCAACGAGCGTCACAGTGCGGCTTGGGGTAAACGTCTCGGCATGTTTGTCGTGCTTGCCAGCAGCATGGCCTTCGGCCAATGGGCGAACAATGCCGGCCGCTTCTCGCGAATCTCTCCGGAACTTTCCGGATTGATGAGTCAGGCGAAGCAGGGAACGGCAAAGGGAAAGACGGTTCGAGTCATCGTGCAATACAAGCAAGTGCCGACTGCAAGCCATTACGCGACTATGGCTGGACGTGGCGGGCGCCTGCACAACAAATTGCACTCCATCAAGGGTGCGGCCTTCACGATTCCGGTCAGCGCGCTTCCTGCTCTTGAGTCGGATCCAGCGGTCGCATCCGTCACGATCGACCATCCTATGCAGTTGATGGACGATACGACTGACGCGGCCATCGGTGTCGCCTCGGCATGGAACTCCGGCTTCACCGGCGCGGGCATCGGCGTGGCGGTAATTGATAGCGGTATTAACGACAGCCATCCGGACCTTTGGAACTCGGCTCACACCGGTTCACGCGTCGTCTATCATCAGGACTTCACTGGAACAGCGACGACGAACTCCAGTGGCGCCCACTATGACCTTTATGGTCATGGCACACACGTCGCCGGAATCATCGGCGGTAATGGCTATCTTTCGGGCGGACAATATCAGGGAGTTGCTCCCGGCGTGAACCTGATTGATCTGCGCGCTCTCGATGCCAATGGAGCGGGCAGTGACAGCACGG
>DATEJO010000251.1:0-15794 GCA_035277905.1 Candidatus Sulfotelmatobacter sp. | reverse complement strand
TAGTGGGCGGAGTGGTGGATTCGAAAATCTGTTGATATTCCTTCGGCATTTCCGCCAGCAAGACCAGCATGCCAATGTCGTGCAACAATCCGGCGGTAAAGCTCTCCTCCAGCAAAGTTTTGGGACAGTTTTCGCAGGAGGCGATGCGTTGCGCCAAGGCGGACGCAGAGACGCTGTACTCCCACAGCACGGGCAGACGAGCGGCCAAATCAGATCGTGCATCAAAATGCGAAAACACGTGTACCGAGAGAACCAGGGTGCGCACAGTTTCGGTTCCGATCAGCGAGAGAGCCTGGACCAGGCTTGAGACTCGTCCGCTGGTGCCGATAAAGGCGGAGTTTGCCAATTGCAATATTTTCGCGGCCATGCCGACGTCTTTGGAAATAATTGCCGCGATCCGGGTCAGGGAAGGGTCCTCTGTTTGGAGCGAGGCGGTCAGATCGTTGTAAAGCGTCGGCAGGCTGGGCAGCGAGCGCATTCGCGACACGATCGTTTTCAGCGATTGGTTGGAGAGAAGGTCTTGCGTAGAAAATGCCTGGCTGAGCCGCGCCGCCAGTTCTTTCGGGTTGCAGGGCTTGGTCAGGAACTGGTGCGCGGGTGAAATCGACCGGTAAACAGCCTCGCGGCTGGACTGTCCGGAAAGAATCATGCGGACCACGTTGGGATAGCGTTGTTTGATCACTTCCAGCAGATCGGCGCCGTCCATCAGCGGCATGCGCATGTCGGAGACGACGGCATCGTAAGTTTCATGTTGCAGTGTCTCGAGGGCGGCCGCGGCGCTCGACACGAAGTTCATCTCCCAGTCCCGGCGCATGCCATGCAGGCTCCGCCGGAGCCCCTCGAGCACCATTGGCTCGTCGTCGACGAAGAGCAGACGCTTCGGCATCAGGCCTCCTTTGCGGGTTCGGCGTGATGCATGGGGAGCGCGACAAAAAACGTCGTGCCTTTGCCGACTTCCGTCTCAAACCAGATCTTGCCGCCGTGTTTTTTGACGACCACGGTATAAGCCAAAGCCAATCCCTGTCCGGTGCCTTTGCCCACCTCCTTGGTGGTGAAGAACGGGTCGAACACACGTCCGCGGATCATTTCCGGGATACCGGTGCCGGTGTCGGCGACGGAAATCTCCACGAAATCGCCGCGCAGGCGAGTCGCGACCGTGATCTGTCCCTTCTCTCCTTCTTTGACCTTGTCCTTGATCGCGTGGGCCGCGTTGATGATCAGGTTGAGTACGACCTGGTTCACGTCGCCGGGATAGCAGACGACTGCGGGAAGATCTTCGGCAAAGTCTTTGACCAATTCCGATACGTACTTCCACTCGTTTCGCGCGACGGTGATGGTCGAGTCGATGGATTTGTTCAGGTCGGTGGCGGTCTTGTCGGCTGAATCGGGATGGGAGAACTCTTTCATCGCGCGGACGATCTTGGCGACCCGTCCGGCGCCATCCAGGCTCTGGTCAATCGCGCGCGGCACCTCGGTAGCGATGAAGTCCAGATCGCAGTTCCGCTCCACCTCCTGCAATGACGCCATGACCTGCTGAGGCAGGGTTCCGGAGGCGTTGCGGATGACCTCTCGATAATGCTCCAGCAATTCGGAAACGGACTTCCACGAATCCTTCAGGAACGTGAGGTTATCGGTGACAAACTGCGTCGGGCTATTGATTTCGTGGGCGATTCCAGCGGCAAGCTGGCCGATTCCTTCCAGTTTCTGGGCGTGACGCAACTGTCCTTCCAGGGCGCGGCGCTCGGTAATATCTTCTTTAACAGCCAGGAAGTGAGTGATCTCTCCAGCGGCGTTCGTCATGGGGGTGATCGTGGCCGCTTCCCAGAAGATATCCCCGTTCCTTTTCTTGTTGCAGAATTCCCCATGCCAAACCCGACCCTGCTTGATTGTCGACCACAGGTCGGTGTAGAGCGACGCTGGGCAGAGCCGGGCGTTCAAGATGCGAGGATTACGGCCGATGACCTCGTCGGCGCCGTAGCCCGTACATTCGGTGAACTTGCGGTTGACATAGCTGATGGTTCCTAGCGGATCGGTGATGACTACTGAGACCGGGCTCTGTTCCACCGCGAGCGACAGCTGCTGCAGGGCATCTTCATTCCGTTTGCGCTCCGTGATATCGCGGAAAGTCCAGATTCTGCCGTAGTAAATGTCGTTCTTGTCGACCACCGGCGAAGAGTAACGATCGAGAATGATTCCGTTCTTCAACTCAATTTCATCGCGGCTGGTCTCTGCCGGATGTTGGTAGAGGTATTTCACCTTAGCCAGGAATGCGTCAGGGTCTTTGATAAGGGGAAGGACGTGGTTGAGCGTTTTTGAGTCATCTCTGTCGGCCATTACTTCGGGGGGAATGTGGAAGATTTCCGCCAGCCGCTCGTTGCACATCAGTCGTTGACCTTTGCGGTCCACCACAAGGATGGCGTCGAGGCTGGAGTTGGCTTGGGCCTCCAGAAAAGCCGTTTGGGAGCGGAGTTCGGCTTCCACCTGCTTGCGTGACGTGATGTCGGTAAGAAACCCATCCGCATAGAGCTCTCCCTTGTCGTCGTGCGGGACGTTTGCTCGGTCATGGACCCAGATCCAGGCTCCGTCTTTGCGGCGCAGTCGGTATTCCTGGTCATACGGGATCTTCTCTTCAAACAAGACCGTATAGGCTCGCTTCACGCGGCCAAAGTCTTCGGCGTGGATCTGGTTGAGCCAGAGGTGGGACCCAGCAGCATAGATCTCGTCGTTTGTATATCCCAAGATATCCTCGATCTTGGGACTCACATATTGGGCGCGGCCATGGCGATCGCAGGTCCATGCCACATCGGGCGAATTGGCCAGGATTCGCCGGAACTTTTCCTCGCTCTCCCGCAACACCTGCTTGGCCTGCTGAATTTCAGAGATGTCCTTTACCGTGGCCACGAAGTGAGTCTGGCCCCAGGGTTGCGCCAAGGGATGAACCCAGTACTCCGCGGCGAGATAGGTGCCGTTCTTTCGTATGAAGAAGTCGTGCGGCACATGAACGGGTTGTCCGGTCTGAATCGCCTTGCCAAGAGCACACTCCTGCAGCGGATAGGGGGTTTCGTCAGGGCGGCTATGATGGAGAAGTTCGTGCATGTTTCTGCCGATAACTTCTTGCCGCGCATAGCCCACCATTTTGAGCAGGGCGTCATTGCAGAAGGTCAAGTTTCCGTGAGCGTCAACACCGCTGATCCCTTCCACAATCGCATCGAGAATCGGATCGATTGGGAATTTCACATCGGGAGCAACAGTTGGGGCAGAGGCGTTCATTGTGGCCTGAAGATTTCATCGACAGGAAACTGCGGTCAGTTGAAGAGCAAGGGAAGTCGGCGGAAACGAAGGTCACCAGGGTGGGGATTTTGTAATTGAGTAATTTTGTAATTTGGTAATTGGATGAAGCTGGCGCGCCTTGAAGGAGCAGTTCGGCCGGCTATTTCAATTTATTGCCTTGTGAGAAAAGTGAAAACGTGGCGGGCTGCGCGTTTCAAGCTTTCGCATCCTTTCATGCGGCGGTGATATGCCTCTCAGTCGCCCCGGATCAGTCGGCGCCTGCGCCCGCAGCCAGCGCTTTCTGCAGCAGCTTTCTGGCTTGGCTGATCAGTTCGGCGACTTCGAAGGGCTTGACGAGATAGGGGACATTGTTTTCCTGGAGGAAGGGGCGTCCGTCGCCCGGTTCGACGCTGTTGGAGAACGTGTAGAGGATGTGGCCTTCCATGGTGGAGCAGTTTTCCTTGAGCCAGGCGTAGGATTCTTTCGCGCCCCATGGGCCGGGAAGTTTGCCGTTCATGATGACGGCGTCGAAGGGCTCGGAGAGCAGACGCGTTTTCACGTCCTGCACGGTTTTGGCGGTGACCACAGTGGCTCCGGAGCCGGCCAGAACGTCGCGCTCGAATTCGAGGACCGCTTCTTCCTCTTCGACGAGCAGCACGCGGCCATGGATCGCGCCTTCGTGCACGCGCGCGACAGGCTTGGACTCTTCTGCTTCCGGCTTGGCAGATTCGACTGCCGGCAGCTTGACTTCGATGACGGCTCCGCCTTCCGGGCCGTTGTTGGCAGTGATGTCTCCGCCATGCTCCTTGATGATTCCGTAGCAGATGCTCAGGCCGAGGCCCGTGCCCTTGCCGACACTCTTAGTCGTGTAGAAGGGATCGAAGATGCGTTTCGGGTCTTTGATTCCGGCGCCATCATCGGCGAACTGGGTGCAGATATTGCCGCCCTGGTTGTAAATGCGGATGCCGAGCTTGCCTTTGCGCCCGGTCTCGAGCACCGCATCGACGGCGTTGTTGATAATGTTCAGGAACACCTGCTCGATCTGGTGCGCATCGGCAACCACTAAAGCGGGTTCGGACGGACTTTCGAGCTCGACCTTGATGTTGTTGATTTTGAGATCGTAGTCGCGCAGGGCAAGGGTCTCGTCGAGCACCTTGCGGATGTCCACTTCATCGCGCTGCGGCTTGCGCTGGCGCGCGAACGAGAGCAAGTTCTGGACAACGCGATGCGTACGCTGCGCCTGCTTGAAGAGCTTGCCGACGTAGTCCTGCGCGCGCTCGTTGAGGCCTTCGGTTTCGAGAAGCTGCGCGTAGCCAAGAATCGCGGTCAGGGGATTATTCAGTTCGTGGGCGACGCCGGCGATGAGTTGTCCGACGGCCGACATCTTTTCGCTCTGCAGCAGCTGTTCCTGGGTCTTGCGCAGATCTTCGTAAGCCCGGCAGGTTTCTTCGTAGAGCCGGACCTTTTCGATGGTGGTGGCCAACTGGCGGCTGATGGCGACCAGCAGATTCTCGTCATTGCTTGAATACTCATATCCGGCCTGGTTGCACAGACCCATGATTCCCACCGGGCTGTCTTTTCCCCAGAATAGGACCCATATCCATGAGCGGTCGGTTTCGGAGCGGAGGAATTCCGCCACATGCGGCGGAAGGTGCGGAATGTACTCGGCGGTGAGGACCTCTGCACGCGAGCGCATGACGAGATCGCCAAAGCCATCGGCAAAGGAGATCTCGGCGGCGCGGGCTTTGTCGCGGTTGCGAGGGCCCCAGATGGCGCGCCGGCGATAAGTCGGCTGGTCGGTGTCGGAAAGATAGACCGTACCGCTTTCGGCTCCGAACAGCGTAACTACCTGGCGCAAGGTCAGGTTCAGAATTTCGTCTAGGTCGAATGACTGCGCGGCCACGACCGCCATGGCGTTAAGCGCGTTGAGTTCGCGGTTGCGCCGCCGCATTTCGTCTTCTGCGCGGCGCTTCTCGGTGGTGTCGAGAACGAATCCCTGATAGCGCTGGATGTTGCCGGTGGCATCCCGTGTGGCGAAGCTGCTTTCAACCGCGAGCAGCAGCGTGCCGTCTTTGCGACGCAACGTGACTTCGAAGTTGCGAACGTAATTGTGGGTTTCGATTTCCTGCCGGAACGCATCGCGCTGCTTGGGGTCGACACAGATCTCGCTATCAAGATTCAAGACAAGCAGTTCGTCTCGATTGCTGTAGCCAAGCATATTGACGAAGGCGTCGTTGCAGTCGATCAGCTTGCCTTTGGGATCGGCGACGTAAACGCCTTCCTGCACCTGCTCGAAGAGGAGCCGGTACTTTTCTTCGGCAGAGCGGCGCTCGGTGATGTCGCGGACAACATGGATCGTGCCTTTTTGAGGGCTTCCTTGCTCGGTATAGGACGATGTCGAAACGACCGAAAAGCCGCCAAAACACGGGTCGGCACCTTCGGTGAACTCCTCGTCGCCGCCCATCGCGCAGTAGGGACAGCCCTTCCAGTCGCCAAAGGTATGGGGCAGCGCCGCCTCGCAGGAACTGCCAATAACGTCGGCAGCGGCCTTGCCTAATTGTTCCAGCAGAACCTGGTTGGCCTTGATAATGCGGAAGTCGGCGTCGTGCGCCAGGATGACGTCGTGGACGGAATCGAAGGTATTGATCCACTGGCGCTGCGAACGCAATACCTGCTCGAGCAGGCGGAAATTCTCGACGGCCACGGCAAGCTGCTTGGCGCAGGCCTGCAGGAAGTCTAGTTCTTCGGCGGTCCATTGGCGACTGCTGGAAAGGCCCAGCATCAGCAACCCGACTGGCGCCTTGTTACCGATCACGGGAACCGTGACCAGCTGACGTATTTTTTCTTCTGCCAGAGATTCTTTGGATTCCTGGTCGGATTTTTCTCGCTGTGCGATTTGCGGAGAGGTCTGTTCCAGCAGTTTCGAAGTGACGTCGGCAACGGGGATAAATCCGGAGTCGCGCAAGAAATCCGCGGATAACCCGACAGCATGAGTCGCGACCAGGTTTCCGGTTTCAAGCAGCCGGAACCATGCGGCGCGGACGCGCATCGTCGCACGTAATTTCTCTACGGCGCATTGCACGACATTGCCATACTGCTGGGCAGTGGCTATGCTCTGCGCGATCGCTTGCATGGCCTCAAGCCGGCGCGTGCGAGCACGCGCTTCGTCGAAGGCCAGCAGCAACATGCCGAGAGCCAGAATTATCTCTGCTGCGATATAGGCGCCGGAAGGAATCGCGTCGGCGAATCCCGGCCAGGAAAGATGCAGGGTGGGCAGGCAGATGGCGACGATCCATGCCGGAAATTCCCAACGTCCGCGGCGGGCTCGAACCAGAGCGACAGCCGCTGTTAGCAGAACAATCCGGTAGGCCAGCTCCAAAGCCATACGCACCGGCAGGGAATCGGGCCAGAGCAGCACGCGGGCTCCCGCAAACCCGACCAGCACGGGCGTGATGACCATCAAAGGCAGGAGCAAGTCGCGTCCGCGCGCATAGAGTAAGACCGCGCCGGCCAGCAGGCCGACGGCGAGGACAAATGTCCCCTGAACGACAACGGCATCGAAGGGCGCAGGAATTCTGCCGGCAAAGAAGCGCTCACCGAGGCCCGAAATTACCAAGCTTAGCCATCCCAAGGTCCAAATCTTCAGGTAGTTCTCGCGGAACGAACGCAGGGCGAGCAGCGAGGCGCCGAGCAGAATCAGCAGAGACAATTCTGCGGCGGAAGGCCTCGGGAGTCCGAGCCTTGCGACCGTATTCCAGATCGACCAGAGGGATGCGTTCATTGCGGTGACAGACGTAGGTCTGCCCTGTTTCTGAATATCATGGCCCGGCGGATTCTCGATGGAGATTCCGGACCTCAATGATTACTTTCGGAATCTCGCGAAATAGTTACAATCGCCGATAGACTTTCGTGCACAATCCTATGGCTGATCGCATTCTAGTGGTGGACGACGAAGAGCCGATTCGCGAAATAGTCGCGTCCATGCTCGGAACCGCGGGATACCTTTGTAAGCAAGCGGGTTCCGGAATGGAAGCTCTCGCGGTTCTGACCTCCGGAGAAGAATTCGAACTAATGCTGTCGGACTTGATGATGGCCGATCTCGACGGCATTGGTTTGCTGGAGCGGACCAAGGAAAAGTATCCCGATATGCCGGTCGTGATGGTTACCGCGGTGCACGACATCTCCGTGGCGCTGGCGGCCATCCGAAACGGCGCCTACGACTACCTGCTGAAACCGTTTGAGCGCGAGCAACTGCTTAACACCGTGAGCCGCGCGCTGGAAAACCGGCGACTGAAGGTCGAGAATAGGACCTATCAGACGAATCTGGAATCGCTGGTCAAGGCTCGTACGGAGCAACTGCAGGCGACAGTGCGGGAACTGGAGCGTTCCTATGACATCACTTTGCAGGCGCTCGGCGACGCGCTGGATTTGAAAGATCGCGAGACCGAAGGCCATTCCCGCCGGGTGACGGCTTTTACCATGGCGATTGCGCGCGCGATGGGATTACCCTCCGAAGCGGTCGCAACGATTGCACGCGGAGCATTCCTGCACGACATTGGCAAGATGGCGATTCCCGACAAGATTCTGAACAAGCCCGGAAAGCTCGATCCGGACGAAACCGCAATCATGCGCGAGCATTGTTTCAAGGGCTATCAGATCGTGAAGAAGATTCCGTTCCTCTCCGAGGCCTGCGACATTATTTATTCGCATCAGGAGCGGTACGACGGAACGGGCTATCCGCGCGGCTTGAAAGGCGAGGAGATTCCGCTGGGGGCTCGCATCTTCTCTGTGGCCGACACGTTGGACGCGATCACGTCAGACCGTCCTTATCGTGCGGCGCGATCCCTCGGCGAGGCGCGCAAAGAAATCCAAGATTGGGCCGGGCGTCAATTCGATCCAGAAGTAGTGGAAGTGTTTCAGAAGATGCCCGACGAGATTTTCGAGGAGTTACGCCGCGCGATCAGCGCCCAGACTGGACCTCTGGCGTATTCCGCAGGCGCCAAGGATTAATCCTTCCCCGGGGCAAGTCGAAAGGCCGGAGTTCGAACCTCGTTCTCAAAGGCCATAAATCGTGAACGCATCGCGATATCCAAAGCTGCTGGCGATTGCTGCTGCCGTTCTTATGGCGGTGCTGGCAGCGGCCTGCGCGTTTCTGCCACGCGGACTCCTTTTGACGGGAACGAGCGATGTGGTCGGAGCGCTCCTGATGCTGTTCGCCCTGATTGCGTTCGCCGTGAACGGCAAGGCAATCCGGGGCCGCATGCGCTGGTTCTGGATGCTTCAGTCCGCAGGCTGGGCCCTGTGGTTTGCCGACCAGGTCTGCTGGATCGTCTACGACCTCTTCCTGCGGCGAAAAATGGCCGCCATGTTTCCCGGGGACGCGCTCTTGTTTCTTGCGGGTGCGCCCATGATTGCGGGACTCTTGCTGCGTCCACACCGCCAACCGGAGGCACGAAGCGCCCGGCTGGGCATTCTGGATTTCCTGCTGGTGCTGCTCTGGTGGCTTTACGTCTATATCGCCTTCGTCGTCTGCTGGCAGTACGTTTCGCCGAATCTCGCCGGTTACGACCGGAACTTCGATATTTTGTCCGGGGCGGAGACAGTCATCTTCGCGGTGATTCCGTTCATTTTCTGGCTTGAAACTTCCGGTGCATGGAAAAAGTTCTATGCGATGTTTTGCTTTGCCGTGGTTTTTAACGGAATCGCGTTCTTCGCATTGAATAGGGCGCTCGAGAAGGGACTCTACTTCACGGGCAGTTGGTACGACATTCCCTATAGCGGGTCGTTTGCCGTGTTCAGTGTGGTGGCGTTATTCGGGCAGAAACTGGTGCCGGGACGGGAAAGCAAAGCGAACGATTCCTACGCCTGGTGGATGTCGAATCTCGCGATGGTTGCCGTCTTGTCCCTGCCCATCAGCGCGTTCGTTGCATTGCTCGATCCCAGGCTGCCACGTGAAGCGTCCAATTTCCGAGTGCTGGTCACACTTTCTACGATGTTCGTGATGGCGCTTTTGCTTTTTATCCAGCACCGCCGCCTGAATTGGGAGTTGCTGCGGACGAATGTGGTTCTCGAGGAAGCGTCGTTGACCGATCCGCTGACGGGAGTCCGCAATCGTCGGTACTTCTCGGCGACGATCGACGGAGATGTGATGCAGTCGTTGCGGTCGCATACCGACGGGCACGACCCTCATACGCGCGACCTCGTTTTTTATCTCGTGGATGCCGACAACTTCAAAGAGGTCAACGACCGCTATGGTCACGACGTAGGCGACCGGGTGCTGATTGAGATGTCGCGGCGCCTGAGTTCCTCGATCCGCCACTCCGATATTCTGGTGCGGTGGGGCGGGGAAGAATTTCTGATTGTTTCGCGCTACACGGATCGTGCCGAGGCCGAACTGCTGGCGCAGCGCGTGCTTTCTGCGATCGCCGACACTCCGTTCCAGGTCAGAGACTCTGGGGAAACCATCAACCGCACGTGCTCGCTTGGATGGGCGGCATTTCCGTGGTCCCACGAGAATCCGCGTGCTCTGTGTTATGAAGAAGTTCTTACCCTCGCGGACCGCGCGCTCAATCGTGCCAAACAATCGGGCAAGAATCAGGCAATCGGGATGCAGCCTGCAACCGGCACTTATCCTACGACGACCGTCGCGGGATTGCATTCCTCGCCCGTTCAGGTGGATCTGCTTGCCGTGGCTGGCCCTCAGCACATCTGAAGCGGCAAGATCCTCGACGTCGACCGTTCCCATTTAAGAGGAATAGTCTGTAGACGTGGGCCATTCTCTGCTATCGGGAATGAACCGGAGGCACGTATGAAATTGGCAGGTCTTCTTTTCTCCTTCATTTTTCTCGCAACAAGCGTTGTTTTCGCGCAGGATCATCCCAACGTCACAGCGCAGCCAAATACGGTATATGTCGGCGCAGACGGCAAGTATGAAGCGGCTCCCGATGCGGCGGAGATTCAACTCAATATCTCGGTGCAGGATGACAGTTCGCAGGCGGCCTATCAGCGGGCGTCGAAAAATGTGGAGCAGGTGCGGGCGGTGCTCCGGAATAACGGGCTCGATCCGAAAATGGCAGCGTTTGGATTCTTTTCTGTGCAGCCGGTATATGAGTGGAAGCCGAAGCAGCGGGTGATTGGATATCGAGTGACAACGGATGTCACCCTCAAGCTGAAGGACTTCACGAAAGTCGGCCCGATTACGCAGCAGCTCGCCGACGCTAACGTAAGCGAGACACAGAACCTGACTTACATTCTCGAGAATATGGACGAGGCGAAAGATCGCGCCGTGCAAGATGCATATCGCCGCGCCCGGAATTATGCGGACACGATCGCACGAGCGAGTGGGCGAACATTGGGAGATCTCTCCTATGCTTCGGTGGACACGTACGAGAACGCGCCCCGGCCAATCATGGCGCGGATGGCGCGTCCGATGGCGGCAATGGCCAATGCGGCACCCGCGCCGACAGAGGAATTCACGCCGCAGACCGTAACGGTGACCGCGCACGTGAATGCGGTGTTCAACTTAAAGTGATGCCTGGTTAGAGGACCGCGGGCTCTGGATTTGATTTTGGAGGCACGGCCGCCAGCGGATCGACCTGCAGCGTGAACCCGTCGACCTTCCTTACAACTACGAACTGTCCTTCCGAGAGTGCAGAGGACGAAACCGCATCCCAGATCTCACCGTGAACCATTACCTTCCCTTTGGGTGATAGCGCGGTCTGCGCGATGCCGGTTTCCCCGACGAGGCCCTGCTCTCCGGTGACGATTTTGTTGCGATGTGCTTTCAGAGCGATGGTCATCAGAAACGCGGTAATCAGCCCGAACGGGATGCTGACGGCCAGCGAGGTCACAAGACTGACTCGAAGTTGAGGAATGGGGGCGTCGACCAAGAGAAGTCCGCCAAGCGTTAGCAACACGACGCCGCCGACGGTGAGAACTCCGTGGGTCATGAACTTGGCTTCGGCGGCGAACAGAGCGAATGCCCCGAGAATCAAGGCGAGTGCCGCAAAGCGGACGGGCAGAAGATTGAGCGCAAACGCCGCAACCAGGATGAACACCACCCCGATCGTGCCGGGAATTACTGCGCCTGGGTGGTTGAACTCGACGTAGAGCGCCAGGGCGCCGATGACGAGAAGCAGAAAGGCAAGATTCGGATCCATCAGCGTGTCGAGGATCTGCTCTTTGAGCGTCATTTCATAGGCGACGATTGGTTGCCCGACGAGATCCAACGTTGCGTTTTTGCCATCGAAGCGCGTGAAGGATTTTCCCTGCATCTGGCGGAAGAGATCTTCCGGACTTGAGGCGATGTAGTCGATCAGGTGGTTGGTGAGCGCCTCCTGATCGGTATAGGACTTCGATTCGCGGACGGCGCTCTCGGCGGCTTCGACGTTGCGTCCGCGCTTCGAGGTGAAGGAACGGATGAGTGCAGCAGTATCATTCTCGATCTTGCGGCTCATCTCGTCGCCGGGCTTGAGCTGCACTGGACCGATGAGTTCGACGGGATGCGCGGCTCCCGCGGCGGTTCCAGGAGCCATGGCCGCGACGTCGGCAGATTCGAGGATGAAGATTCCGGCCGAGCCAGCGTGTCCGCCCGTGGGTGTTACGTAGACAAGAACCGGAACCGGAGAACTCGTAATTTTTTCGATGATCTCGCGAGTCGAGGTGAGCAGGCCGCCGGGAGTGTTCATCTCGATCAACACAGCCTGGGCGTTGATGCGGCGCGCGTGCTCGATGGCGCGGCCAATGTATTCGGCGCTGATGGGCTGAATCGTGTCGTCGACGACTACCTTGACCACTTCCGCAGTTGCAGAAAGCGTAAGAAGGGCCAGAACTGCAAGACCAAGAAAGATGAAGCGCGAGATGGCAGATTTCATAATGGTTGCGCGCAGGCGCAAGAGTAAACCATCATCGGACGGCTTACCCTGTCTCTATTTTCCACCTATTTCCGCGATGCGGCGGGAGATTCTTCGCGGGCGGATTGAGCAAGTACGGCCTCTTCGGTCGGCGTCGGAGTCCACCCCGGCAGATAGGTGCTGCCAGTGATCAGTCGGGCACCGCGTTCGTAGGTCACGTAAGACCACGCCCATTGAATAAAAACCAGCAGGCGATTGCGGAAGCCGATGAGGAAAAAAATATGCACGAACAACCACGACAGCCAGGCGACATAGCCGGAAATATGGATGCGTCCGAACTCCGCAACCGCGGCAGCCCGGCCGATCGTGGCGAGGCTCCCTTTATCCCAGTAATGGAATGCAGGACGTGTAACCGGGCCGCGACCATCGTGCTCGGGACTCGCGACCGGCGGCCGACCTGAGTGCGCTTCCACTTCGGATCGAATCAGCTTGCCGACGTACTTGCCTTGCTGGATGGCCACCGGCGCCACCCCGGGCAGAGGTTTGCCGTGTTCATCTTTCGCGGCGGCCAGATCGCCAATCACGAAAACTTCTGGGTGACCGGCAACACTCAAGTCAGGCTGCACCGGGACTCGTCCGGCGCGATCGACCGGCCCCCCCAAACTTTTGCCGAGTGGAGAGGCGGCAACTCCTGCGGCCCAAAGAATTACGGTGGCAGGAAGGCGTGTGCTGCCCAGATAAACAGCTCCGGCTTCGACTTGCGTGACCATCGTCGAAGTGCGAACCTCGACGCCGAGATGCCTGAGTTGCTGCTCGGCACTGCGCGACAAATCTTCCGAATAGGTCGGAAGGACTCTTGGGCCGCCTTCCAGGAGCAGAATATGGGTCCGCGAGGGGTCGATGGAACGGAATTCGTGCGCGAGAGCGTGCCGGCTGATTTCGGCCAGGGTGCCGGCGAGTTCAACTCCGGTTGGACCTCCTCCGACCACGACAAAGTTGAGCTGCGATTCGGTTTCTCCGGCGATCACATCGCGCTCTGCGAGTTCGAACGCGAGCAAAACGCGCCGGCGAATCTCAAGCGCGTCTTCGATTGTCTTAAGGCCGGGCGCGAAAGGCTCCCAGTCATCGTGACCGAAGTAGGAATGGCCAGCTCCAGCAGCGACGATCAGGTAGTCGTACATAATGTCGACTTCGGGTGTCTTGACGATGCGATGGACGACGTCGAATCCCGTCACTTCGGCCATCAGCACTTCGATATTTTTGTAAGAGCGCAGGATTGAGCGAATGGGGGCCGCGATCTCTCCGGGCGAGAGGCCGGCGGTCGCGACTTGGTAGAGCAGAGGCTGGAACGTGTGATAGTTTCTGCGGTCGATCAAGGTGACGTGGACGGGAGCGTTGCCCAATGCGCGCGCTGCCTCCAGACCGCCGAAGCCTGACCCGACAATCACGACCCGAGGTGTCAGTTGGTTCTTCATCTTGCTGATCCTGTCCCCTCTATATAAGATTCACGCGATGGCAGACGGTTCCATAAGTTCTTCTGCGGATATTTCGCGAGGGGGTGCGGCGCCCGCGTGGGTTCGATGGATTCTGCCGTCTGCGGCCGATCTCATTTTTATTGCGGTACTTACGGTGCTGACCTTCACCGGGCTTTCGGTGCGGCTGCTGGGAGACGCGGGCATCGGATGGCACATCCGGACCGGGCAACAGATTTTTTCCGTGCACACGATTCCGCGCGTAGATCCGTTTTCAGCGTCAATGGCCGGGAAGCCCTGGTTTGCATGGGAATGGCTGTATGACGTCGCCGTCGGCTGGTTGGACGGTGTTGCAGGACTGAACGGCGTTGTGTGGCTTACCGCGTTCGTGATTGCGGCGACTTTTGGGTGGCTATTTCGACTGCTGGTGATTCGCGGGACGAATTTTTTCTTCGCGTTGTTTCTCACGTTACTGGCGCTGTCGGCTTCGACGATTCACTTTCTGGCGCGTCCGCACGTGTTCAGTTGGCTGTTTACGCTGGCCTGGTTCTGGATTCTCGATTCAACGGAACGCAACGCGCTAAGGGGACTTCACGATCGCCGCGACCGTAGTTTGTGGTTGCTGCCCATTTTCATGATGATCTGGGCGAATGTGCACGGCGGCTTCCTGTTGGGATTTGTGCTGTTGGGAATTTTCTGGGTGTCGGCGGTATGGATTCCACTGACAGCGAAGGAATCGCAGATCGAGTCGATCGCGCTACGGTTCGCCGCAAGAACAAGGCTGAAAAGACTTACGTGGGCGGGCCTGCTTTCGATCTTGGCGAGCCTGGTGAATCCCTACGGATGGAAGCTTTACCAGCACATCTACGGCTACCTGACCGACAGCTTCCTGATGGATCGCATTGACGAATTCCAGTCCCCGAACTTTCACGGCGTGGCGCAGAAGTGCTTTCTGGCTCTTCTTCTGATTGCTGTCGCCGTGCTCGCCGTTCGAGGCAGTCAGTTGCGGCTGAGCAGCATTCTTGTCGCTGTGTTCGCCGTCTATGCAGGGCTCACGGCATCGCGGAATTTGCCGATCTCGGCAATCCTGCTGGCCATGATTATTGGTCCTCTGGTTCCGGCACTCGGAATTGGCGATCGCTTCGCGGAATCAAAGTCCGCCATTGAGTCCGGATTGAAGAGACACTTATGGCCGGCCGTGGCGGTCGTCGCGACCTTCGTGATCGCGATTGAGGGCGGACGCGTCGGAACCGATCAGATCATGAACGCGCATTTCGGTCCGAAGCGAATGCCGGTTGACGCGGTGAATTATCTGCAAGCGCACGATGTTTGGGGCCCGATACTCGCACCTGACTACTGGGGCGGATATCTGATTTATCGTCTTTATCCCCAAGTCAAGGTCGTTGTGGATGATCGGCACGATTTCTATGGTCCTGAATTCCTGAAAGCGTATGTGCGGATGATTCATGTCGAGCAGGGATGGCAGGACTTCCTACGAGAGCAGCATCCCCGTTGTGTTCTGCTCCCGCGCAACTCGGCACTGGCGAATATTCTTCTCAAAACCGATGGATGGAAGGTTAGTTACGCCGATGACCTCTCGATCGCATTGGTATGGACGGGAATTCCTGAACTGTCCGACGGGAAATGATCTTTCCGACGACGCGCATTCGAACTAACAATTGACCTTCGCTGCTCCGACAGCCGATGATGTGAGTCGTTGACTCGGCGGAGCGTCCCAGTCTGTTTTTGCTCCACCGGTATCGCAAGAACTATGTCAAAGAATGGTGTGAAGTTTGCGGCTGCGCTTCTTGTAACCCTGTTTACGCTCTTCTGGGCGGCATGCTCGGGATCTTCGTCCTCCTCTTCCTTGCTGTCGCCTCCTCCGCCTCCTCCGGGGAATCCCGTGGGCTCGAATCTGACGCAGATCAGCTCCGATCCATATTCGGTGGCTCCGGGGCAGCATGCAACCGAAGTTGAACCGCACATGCTGTCGAATGGATCAACGCTGGTCGCCGCGTTTCAAACCGGCCGAATCGCACCCGGAGGCGCAACTGACATTGGTTGGGCGACTTCGACCGATGGAGGCACGACTTGGAGCCGCGGATTCCTGCCCGGGCTCACAAAGGGCGAGGGAACGGGGCCGTACGATGCGGCCAGCGATCCGGTCGTGGCCTATGACGCGAAACATGCTGTCTGGATG
>DATEJO010000250.1:0-3642 GCA_035277905.1 Candidatus Sulfotelmatobacter sp. | reverse complement strand
GCGCGCAATTCCGGAGCATTGATGTGATCGTTTGTGAGATCGCCTCCGCTGGCTACCAACACCGAAGCGGAAAGATTGCCCAGCGAAGTCTGGAGGGTGACTTGCCGATGCTCAATGTCGTCGCCGAGTGACCGTGTAACCGTGTTTTGCAGAAGCTGCTCGTTGACTTTGAGCCGGTCGCGATTAATAGAGACGACCTGCGATCCGTAAAAGTAAAGCGGAACCACGCCGACCAGTAGCAGCACGGCGGAGATGAGATACATCAGCGGTATGCGGTTGGGCAGGCGCATTGAGTTCCCGGAATTGAACGGATTCTAACCCGATTATCCAGCAACTCTGGATAGCTACTTGCGTTCTCAGGCATTTCCCTGATTACGACCGTGTAGGCCGTGGTTTCGGCCGTTACTCGTCTTTTCCGGGACGGCTCATCAGCTCGCGAATCGCATCTTTCGGGGACTTCTGCGCATGGAGAATCTCGTGCATCTGTTCCGAAATGGGCATCTCGATGCCATGCTTGCGCGCAAGCCCGAGGGCGGCATCTGTGGTTAACACCCCTTCGGCGACCATGCCGTGCATTCCCGCCATGATCTCAGGTAGCCTGCGTCCCCGGCCGAGTTCCACGCCCACGGTGCGGTTTCGGGAGAGGCCTCCAGTGCATGTCAGCACTAAATCACCCATTCCAGAAAGGCCGGCGAGAGTCTCGCGTCGCGCCCCACACGCGACTGCAAGACGCGTGATCTCGGCGAGTCCGCGCGTGATCAGCGCCGCAGTCGTGTTGTGACCGAACCCCAAACCCTCGGCAATGCCGGCGGCAATGGCGATCACGTTCTTAAGCGCTCCGCCGAGTTCTACGCCGACGACGTCTTCGTTGGTGTAGACGCGAAACATCGGATCGCTGAACTCCCGCTGAAGAAAACCAGCCACCTCTGAATCTGCAGATGCGATCGTCAATGCCGTCGGATCCCCACGTGCGACTTCCTTCGCAAATGATGGCCCGCTCAAGGCGGCAATGCGGGCAGCGCCGCTGACTTCCGCGGCAACCTCCGTCATTCGCTTGTAGCTCTCCTGCTCAATCCCTTTGGTTGCGCTGACAACAATCGCGTGCGGCGAAAGCGAAACACGCATTGAAGAATAGAGAGCGCGAGCGTGATGCGACGGCATCACAGCCAAAACAAAACTGCAGTCCTGCAGCGCAGAAGGAAGGGAATTGGTGGCTTCGATGCCGTCAGGAATTTTGAACCCGGGCAGAAAGAGGTCATTTGTTTGACGCGCCCGAATCGAGTCGCACACCTCATGCTCGTAAGCCCAGAGCCGAACCTGATGACGTCCGCCGCGCGCGAGCACGATCGAGAGAGCCGTTCCCCATGCTCCCGCGCCGATGATTGCGATACGACTCATGCGCGAATGCTCGGTGCTTGTCGCATTACGATTTGTGGAATTGCAGCCGATTCTCCGTGCCGTTCAACAGCCGGCGGATATTGGCCTTGTGCTTGAGGATGATCAGCAAGGACGCGGCGAACATCACGAGCAAGTCAGCAACCGTCGACGTGCCGCGATAAAGAAAGTAAGCCAAAACGGGAAATACCGCCGCGGCTGCTATCGACCCAAGTGAGACATACCGGAAGATGGCGACAACGATAAGGAAGATGGCCAGCACAACCAGCACGGCACGCGGAGCCAATCCGAGAAAGGCTCCTACGGCTGTGGCCACACCCTTCCCGCCCCGGAACTTGAGCCAGACCGGGAAGACGTGTCCCAGAATCGCGCAAAGTGCCGCCAGCGCGGCCGGCAGGCCAGAGTCAAGCGCCGCCTCGCGATGGCTGAACGCGACGGCGAATGCCACACCGGCATATCCCTTCAGCGCATCGAGAAGCAGGGTCGCAACCCCGAGTTTCGCGCCGCCGGTACGAGCGACGTTGGTCGCGCCGATATTTCCGCTTCCGCTCAGGCGGACATCTTCGCCGCGCACCAGGCGTACCAGAATGAGACCAAACGGAATCGATCCGAGCAGATAGGCCACACCCGCAATCAGAAGATAAGTTCCAGCGGTCATTCGGAATTCAGGGTTGTTCTAATTTGAAACTCGCCAGTTTTATGTATCGCGAACCTTGCGGCGACAGCTTGCTCTCATACAGATGAAACTCGTTCGCGGTCATTGTACCGAAGCTGGGCTGCGCTTCTGACAAGAGCGAACCAAGATTGCCTCGGGGGTGGTCTTTGAATCTTGCCAGGGTTACATGCGGGGAGAATCCGCGCTTTTCCGTTTCGAATCCAATCGAGCCCATTTGCCGATCAACTGCTGTAGCCAGTTGCTCCAGTTCAGGACCGGCCTGAATGCCCGCCCACAGCACGCGCGGTGATCTGGGGTTGGGGAACACTCCAAGCTGTTTCAGTGACAAAGTGACCTCCCTTCCACAAACGCAGCGCAGTGCGTTTTCGACCATCGTTCTGCGCTCGTCAGCGACATTGCCGAGAAACTTGAGCGTGATGTGCATGCCCTCTGGTCGCACCCAACGAGCTTCCGAAATCTTTGGGCGTAATCCGCTCACGAATTCATTGATCCGCTCGCGAATCACGGGCTCGATCTCGATGGCGACAAATAGACGCATGGTTGTAATTCTGGTTCTTGGACCGACGCGCGCCCTCGCGCGGGGTTTTCGTCTACATCAATGGGCTAGAAATCTCAGCCAACACCCGGCCGAGGGCGGCCGCAGGTCCAGTTTTCTTTCTCTCTACATCAACTTTCGACGCAGCAGGTCCATGGCGGTGAAGCTCGACCACAGACGAATGCGCTCGCGATCACCAGGAAAACGCCGTTCAGCCGCTTCAGTTTCGTTTTCACTGGAGATTCCGATGAACACCAATCCGACGGGCTTCTCGGGTGTTCCGCCGGTCGGACCCGCAACTCCGGTAATTCCAATTCCGAACGTCGCGCGGGTGCGTTCGCGAATTCCTTTCGCGAGTGCCAGCGCAACCTGCCGGCTCACGGCTCCGTGCTCAGCGATCAGCGACGCCGGTACATCGGCGAACTCGGTCTTCAATTCGTTGGAATAAACGACGAACCCGCCCAGAAAGTAACGCGAGCTTCCCGAAACGGAAGTGAGTCGTTCGGCGAGCAGGCCCCCGGTGCAAGACTCTGCGACGGCGAGCGTCGCTCCGCGCATTTGCAGGTAGTAGCCGACGATCTGTTCCAGGGTCTCGCCGCCGGTGGAAAATACTGCGTCGCCAAGTTCGTCTTCGATGCTGTCACTCAGGTCGGCGACCCAGCGCTCCGCCTCCTCCTGCGAGGCAGTCCGGCACTGCAGATGAACCTGCGTCTCGCCGCCATGTGCCAGGATTGTGGTCTGCACTTCCGGCACTTTGGTGTAGATCGGCGCAATGCGGGAGTCGCATGCCGATTCTCCCATTGCGACACGCAGCATGCGCTTGGCAATGAATTGTTGTGGGAGTTTTTCTTTGAGGCGAGGAAAACATTCTGCATCGAAGAGCGGCTTCAGTTCATTGGGTGGTCCTGGCAGCAGCATGACGTAGCGCCGCGCATTGTTGTAGCTCGTGACCAGCCATTGCGCCGGCGCGGTGCCATTCGCATTCTTCAACAGCACTGCACCATCGAGCACATCGGCTTGACGCGAATTGTTCTCC
>DATEJO010000249.1:0-7068 GCA_035277905.1 Candidatus Sulfotelmatobacter sp. | reverse complement strand
TCTTAGATTCCCGTAGAAGACTCGCATTCGGCGGATGTGCCGGGCGAAATGGCCATCATCAATAAAATCGGCGAGGACTTTCTGAAGGAACGTAGGCTGACCGAGGTCCATCACGCGGCGCAGGGCGACGAAGCGGTCCACGAGATCGGGAGGAATGACGATGTATCCGAGGCGCAGCGCAGGGAACAAGACTTTGCTGAAGGTTCCGACGTAGATCACGCGGGCGTTGCTGTCGAGTCCCTGCAAGGATGCGATGGGGGAGCTCTCGTAGCGGTATTCGCTGTCGTAATCGTCTTCGATGATCCAGGCACGGGCGCGCTGGGCCCACTCAACGAGTTGCAGGCGGCGTGAAGCGCTCATGGTTACTCCGAGCGGGAACTGGTGCGACGGCGTGACGAACACCGCGCGAGCTTTCCGGCACTTCTTGATTCCTGCGGCGACGTTCAGACCTTCCGCGTCGACGGGAACCGGGATTAAATGGCAGTTGTTCAGCGTAAAGACGTCGCGGGCGAGCCGGTAGCTCGGGTCTTCAATCCAGACGGGATCGCCGGGATCGAGCAGCACGCGCGTGGAAATCTCAAGCGCCTGCTGCGACCCGTTCACGATGAGGACCTGGCCGGGTTCGCAACGCACCGAGCGCGCCGTCTTCAGATAGTTGGCGATGGCCTCGCGGAGCCGCGGATGGCCCAGCAGATCGCCATAGTGTGCGGATGCCATTGTCATGTCACGGCCATGGCGCGCCACGAGCGCGGACCAGATTTGCATCGGAAACTGATCGAACGCGACTTGTCCCACCCGGAATGCGCCGGAATGGATCATCCACGGAAATTTCTGCCGCGCACTTAGAAGTGAACAACGCTTTGCGGCAGGGCGAGGGCGGCAGCGAGTGTCGCGGCCTTTCACCCCCGTGGTACCGCTGAATGTCAGTTGCTCGGGGAGCGAACTGGAGATTACGGTTCCGGCGCCGACGCGGCTCTGGAAATATCCTTCCGCCAGAAGTTGGGCGTAGGCATTGAGAACGGGAAAGCGCGAAACGCCAATTTCCGCGGACAGGACGCGAGTTGACGGAATGCGCTGCCCGGGATGAAGCTGTCCGTTCAAGATGGCGGAGCGGAAAGACTCGTAGATCTGGCGGTGCAGAGGCTGGGACATCTTACGGTCGATGACGATCGAGGGAAGAAAACCGGAGGCGACGCGCTTCATTTCGGCGGATCATAGTGGTCATGCAGAGAAGTCGTCAAGTGGGTATTGATTCCGACCATTTTGGGTGCGAAAGTATCATCCGCGCCACTTCCCCCTAATTCGGAGACCCGTATGCCGCGCCTTCGCCATTGCGTGGAGTGCCCCTTGTGCTGCACCAGATATCTGATCGCGTTCAGCCCGTACGAGAATGGTTCTTACCTGTTGCCCGCCGTCCCCGGCAGTTCGGACGAATACATCCTGTATTGCTCCTGCCGTAGCGGCTCCGCGGGGGTGCGCTGGAAGTCGAGTGAAGTGAAGACCTGCGATGTCTCGAGGGAGGCCTACGAGCGGGGATACGGAACGGTGGACGAAATCTCGCTCGTCGACGAGCGCCGGCAGCAGAACGAAGTGTTCGATCTCTCTCGTTATCTCTACAACTGGAAAACCTTGGAGAGAGGCAAGAACTCAATCTAGGAGTGTCCATCCCCGCAGTACTCACAATTGTTCAAACGCGAGAGAAGGCCTGCAAGGCGGCATCCACACGATGCTGCGTTGGCATCTTAGTGTACAGGAGGAAATCCCGTGCAGGCCGGAGGAACGAAAGGCATCCTCGGCAGCATGAATGTCACTCCGCTCATCGATGTGCTGCTGACGTTGCTCGTGATTTTCATGATCATCTCGCCAGTGACCCCGCTGGGAGAAAAAGCACTGATCCCGCAACCCCCACCCAAAACCGCAAAGCCGCAGACGAATAGCCGCTCCGTGATCCTGCAAGTAATAGCAGGAGCGCAAAATCAACAGCCGCAGTTGAAGATCAATCAGCAGGATGTAACCTGGCAGAACTTGAACAGCGAACTTGTGAAGATTTACGAGACACGGGCGCAGAAAGTATTGTTCGTCAAGGCAGACGACAGTGTTCCATGGCAGGACGTGGCAGCGGTGATTGACGATGCGCACGGCGCAGGCGTCGATCACGTTGGATTGATCACTGCCAAGGTTGAAGCTGGGGGCTAGTGGCGGAGGATGGGTCTGGATCAACCCCAGAGCAGGTGTACTTGCACAGGTTGCTATTGCAACCTTGCAAAGCATTCGCCGCAAGTTCTTTCTCGGTTCATTTCAAGAGTGCCCCCAGCCTGAAACCCACCTTGCGACAGGTGATGGCATCGAAACACAGGGCTGTTTTGGGTTCTATCCGAATCATTCCCGCAATTAATACGAAAAAGGAGGAATCATGAAATTTGAAGCATTGATTCTCAGCGCTGTGCTCGCCATCCCAATGACGATGATGGGGCAGAGCATGGGAAACCAGAAGGCGAATACGAGCGCGAATTCGAATACGAATACGTCGCAAATGTCCACCGCGGACCAGCATTTTGTACGCACGCTGGCGGAAGAAGATCATTCCGAAATCGATCTCGCCCGGCTTGCGATGAAGAAGTCGACGAATTCGAAGGTGCAGGACTATGCCAATAGCAAGATTCTGGCGGCCGATCCTTCGATAGAACAACAGGCCAGGTCGATTGCGCAGCAGGATAACGAGAAGATTCCGAATGCAACCAACAAAATGCAAAAGAACGAGTACGACAAGCTGGCAAAGTTGTCGGGAACAGAGTTCGACAAGGAGTATATGAAGTACGAAGCTTGGAAGCAGGAGAAAGACCTGGGCTCCGTGCGGCACGAAATTACCTCCACGAATAACCAGACCGTAAAGGACTATGCCCGGAAAGAAGAACCGCCGGTGAAACAAGCGGCGCAATCTGCGCGGCAGATCGCATCCTCGCTTGGAGTGCAGACGACAGCATCTTCGAAATACTGAGGTGTGAGCGCCTGTGAGTATGGCCCCGCGTTGTAGCGGCAACGCGGGGCTCGATTTTGCAAGCGGCGGCAGAGTGCGTATACTCGCCCATAAAGGTGAGGTTCTGCATTTGCAGTCGCGGCAGATTTCCTGTTTGATCCTTTTCTTTTACTGATCGCGGTTGATTTCAGATTTTCTGCAGGTCGGAGTGCAGGATTGCTGGAAATCGCATCCCGTTTCATCGGAACTTAATCTAAGTGAAAAACTCCTACGGAGAGGATTATGCCTAGAAGCGCCAATATTTGTTGTGCTGCTGTCCTTGCATTATTCTGTGTCGCATCGCTCCACGCGGTCGACAAGAATTTTCATAATGCGCCGGATTCGGCGAAGCAGATGAAGAATCCGTATGAAGGACAAGCGTCCGCCGTAACTGCGGGAAAGACGCTCTATGCCCGCAACTGCCTCTCGTGCCACGGACGGTCGGGACAGGGGACCGGCAATGTGCCTTCGCTGGTCGATGGAAAGTTGGAAGGCGTCCCCGAAGGCGAGGTGTTCTGGTTTATTACGAAAGGAAGCAAGGACAATGGAATGCCGTCGTGGGCATTTCTTCCGGAAAAGAGCCGATGGGAAATTGTCAGCTACGTAGAAACGATGGGTCCGGGAAAGGGCGGAGCGGTGGGGGCAGCGGTCGAACCGCATGACGCGCCCGCTGCTGCGATGGCCTCGACCATCAAAGCGCCCGCGCCTAAGCCGCCATTTACCGATTTCCGATATGAGAAGCCGGGTACTACGCGAAAGATCACGGTGAAGGATCTTCCCGCGCCTTATGCAACGTCATCTGCGGAAAACGGGCCGAGCGTTGTTGCGCGTCCGGAGAATGCATGGCCGGTTACGTTGCCCGGATTCAAGGTTGAGCTTTATGCGTCAGGGCTCAATGAGCCGCGATTGCTGAGGACGGCTCCAAACGGAGACATTTTTCTGGCGGAGAGCGGCCCTGGAGACATCCGCGTATTTCGCGGCGTGAGCAGCGACGGAAAGCCGGAGCAGATGTCGGTATTCGCCGAGGGCTTGAAGCGGCCGTACGGCATCGCGTTTTATCCTCCGGGACCGAATCCGCAGTGGGTGTATATCGGGAACACGAATGAAGTGGTGCGGTTTCCGTATCACAACGGAGATATGAAGGCGAGCGGTCCTTCCGAGCACATTGCCGATTTGCCGGCGGGCGGCGGGCACTGGACGCGCGCGCTCGATTTCTCGCTGGATGGAAAGACAATGTATGTGGCCGTGGGATCGGCGTCGAATGTGGACGATCCGGACACGCATCCCGGGGAGAAAGATCGCGCCGACATTCTGTATTGCGATGCGACGAATTGCCAGCTGAAGGTTTATGCCTACGGGATTCGCAATGCCGGAGGCGGAATCCGCGTGAATCCGAAGACTGGCGAGTTGTGGTGCTCAGTGAATGAACGCGACGCGCTGGGCGACAATCTTGTGCCGGATTACATTACGCACGTGCAGGAAGGCGGATTCTACGGATGGCCGTGGTGGTATATCGGCCCGCATCAGGATCCGCGGCATGAGGGCAAGCATCCGGAGTTGAAGGATAAGGCGATCGTCCCGGATGTTTTGCTTCAGGCGCACAATGCGTCACTGGAGTTTACGTTTTATCAGGGCGACAAGTTTCCGGCGGAATATAAAGGAGACCTTTTTGCTTCGGAGCATGGCTCGTGGAATAAACATGTGCGCGTGGGATACGAAGTCATCCGCATTCCGCTGCATCAGACGGGACACGCGACCGGAGAGTACGAAGATTTCCTGACTGGATTCGTGCTTCCGAATGGCGATGTGTGGGGACGTCCGGTGGGAATGACGGAAGCTCACGATGGCTCTCTGCTGGTGAGCGATGATGGGTCCAACTCGATCTGGCGGGTGAGCTATACGGGGAAGTAGTGCTCAACGGGAATTGTTGATTGTTGAATTTTGATTGTTGAATGGAATTCTCTTTGTGGGCAGTTTTGTTTTCATTCAACAATCAACAATCAATAAATCAACAATTTCCTTGTCAGTGGAAATCGTGCGATACCGTTTCTGCTTTGGTCACGAAGAGCGGTTGCACGCGTTCGGCGCGGACGGAGATGACGTTGTCCTGATTCTGCAGGATGCCTTCTACGGCTAAGAATCGTTCGCTCGTGAGCAGCAGGCGATTTTCGTGAAACAGGTCGGGGCGAACGATTGCGTTCGCGACTCCGGTTTCATCTTCCAGGCTTAAAAATACAAATCCTTTGGCGGTGCCGGGACGCTGGCGGGTGATGACGCACCCTCCGATGCGGAGGCGCTTGCCCGTGGGCAGATCGCGCAACTCGCATGCGCGGCGGATGCCCATGGCATTGAGCCATGCGCGGCGGTAGGCCATCGGATGCGGGCCGACGGTGAGCCCGGTGCCGTGGAAGTCGGCGACGAGGCGCTCTTCGTGATTCATGCGGGCGAGCGGCGAACGCTCGTCGGGCTCCGGCTGATTTTCAAGAAGCGGGCCGGAGGGGCGGGCGGCCCGCTCGACTTGCCAGAGGGCGTCGCGGCGATGAAATTCGCTTTCACCACGGAGGCACGGAGACACGGAGGAATTATTGATTGTTGATTTTTGATTGTTGAATGAAGACAGTTTCGAGTTTCGGGTTTCGAGTTTCGAGTGAGAGTTTTCGCCCCCGGCTGATTTTCTCGAAACTTGAAACTCGACACTTGAAACTGAGTTCAGCGCGCCGATTTCCGCGAGCGTTGTGAGTTCGTCGTGGCGGAGTTCGGGGACACGGCGGGTGAGATCGTGGATGGATGCGAAGGGAGCTCGCATGCGTTCGAGGAGCAGCGAGCGGGCGGCCTCTTCGCGCAGTCCACGAACGTAGCGCAGGCCCATGCGGAGGGCGATGATATTTTTGTCGTTAGTCGTTTGCCGTTGGTCGTTTGCCTCAAGTCCGATGTTGTCAGTTAGACCGGCTTGGCTAACGGCCAACGACTGACGACCAACGACCGTTTCCAGCGTGCAATTCCACTCCGACTTCGTCACATCGACCGGCAGCAGTTTCAGGCCGTGGCGCTGGGCATCTTTGACGATCGTTGCCGGCGAATAAAATCCCATGGGCTGATTGTTGAGCAGCGCGGCGGTGAACGCGGCGAGGTAGTGGCATTTCAGATAGGCACTCGCATAGGCGATCAGGGCGAAGCTGGCGGCGTGGGATTCGGGGAATCCGTAGAGCGCGAACGAGGTGATTGAGAGAATGATTTCTTCCTGCGCCTTCGGCGAGATCCCATTGGCCGTCATGCCCGCGCGAAGTTTGGCTTCGATCTCGCGCATGCGGGCCTGTGAACGCTTGAATCCCATAGCGCGGCGGAGATCTTCGGCTTCGCCTCCGGTGAAGTTGGCGGCCACCATCGCGATGCGCAGCAGTTGTTCCTGGAAAAGAGGAACGCCGAGCGTGCGCTCGAGGATTGGCTTAAGCGAAGGATGCGCGTAGGTGACTTCCTGGCGTCCTTGCCTGCGTTCGAGGAATGGATTCACCATCTGCCCGACGATGGGGCCGGGCCGAATGATCGCGACCTGTACGACGACGTCATAAAAGCGCACGGGGCGCAGGCGGGGCAGGCAGGACATCTGCGCGCGGCTTTCGACTTGAAACATTCCAACCGTGTCGGCCTGCTGCAAAGTCGAATAGACCTGCGAATCGTCCGCCGGAAGATGCGCGAGATCGACTTTTTCGTGATAGTGATCGCGGATGAGTTCGATGGAATCTTTGAGCACGGCCATCATGCCGAGCCCGAGCAAATCGACTTTAATGATGCCCATGTCGGCGCAATCTTCCTTGTCCCATTGCACGACGACGCGGCCGGGCATGGATGCGAGCTCGAGCGGGACGACGGAATCGAGTTGTCCCTGGCAGATGACCATGCCGCCGGAGTGTTGCCCGAGATGGCGCGGCAAATCCTGCACCGCGACGCAAAGCTGAAAATACTTGTAGAGCCGCGGGTGGCGCAGATCGAAACCGGCGTCGCGGAACTGGCGCTCCAGCGTATCGTCCGGGTCCTTGTATTCCCACGAGCCG
>DATEJO010000248.1:0-6977 GCA_035277905.1 Candidatus Sulfotelmatobacter sp. | reverse complement strand
GGCATCCCCGAAGGCCGCAAGTTCAAGGCGGTGCAGACCGGAGGGCCTTCCGGCGGATGTCTGCCCACCGACTGCCTCGACATGCCGGTGGATTATGAATCGCTGGCGAAGGCGGGTTCGATCATGGGCTCGGGCGGCATGATCGTCATGGACGAGAGTTCGTGCATGGTCGATGTCGCGAAATATTTCATGGATTTCTGCATGACGGAGTCCTGCGGCAAGTGCATTCCGTGCCGCGTCGGCACGTACCAGATGCACCGTATCCTGACTGCGATCGGAAACATGAAAGCGACCGAGCAGGATCTGAAGATGCTCGAAGAACTCTGCGATCTGCTCAAGCACACGAGTCTCTGCGGATTGGGCCAGTCGGCGCCGAATCCAGTCGTAAGCACGCTACGGTCGTTCGCGGAAGAGTACCGGGCGCATATTCAGGAACATCGATGTCCCGCCGGGGTCTGTGACAAGCAGACGGTAGGAGAAACCGCATGAGGCCGGTCGCTTCGGTCAAAACACTCAAGATCGACGGCCGCGATGTTAGCGGGCGGCAGGAAGAGAGCATCCTCGATGTTGCCCGGCAGAACGGCATCTTCATTCCACGGCTCTGCGAGATGGATGGGCTCACCGACGTCGGTGCCTGCCGGCTGTGCCTGGTCGAGATCAAGGGCCAGAACAAGCTGCTTCCCGCGTGTGTGACTGCCGTTGAAGAGGGCATGGAGGTCACGACTGACTCCGAGCGGCTGAACAATTATCGCCGGATGATCCTCGAACTCTTATTTACAGAGCGCAATCACGTCTGCTCGGTGTGTGTCTCGAACGGACATTGCGAGATGCAAATGCTCGGGCAGCGTCTGGGCATCACGCATGTACATTTTCCGTACCGGTATCCGAAAGAAGATGTCGACGCCTCGCACGAGCGGTTCGTAATCGATCACAACCGCTGCATCCTGTGCACGCGATGTGTGCGCGTCTGCGACGAGATCGAGGGTGCGCATACCTGGGACGTCATGGGACGCGGCATCGATGCCAAAGTCATCACCGATTTGAATGAAGCATGGGGAACTTCCGAAACCTGCACCAGTTGCGGCAAGTGCGTGCACGTGTGCCCGACGGGAGCGTTGTTCGAGAAGGGGCGCTCTGTCGCCGAAATGCTCAAGCGCCGGCAATTCCTGCCTTATCTGACGATGATGCGCGAGGAGAACGAATGAGGGCTCCTGCACTATTTTGTGAGTTCGACGCGAGGAGCGGATGAGTAAGAAGCGAATCGCCACCGTATGGCTCGACGGCTGCTCCGGTTGCCACATGTCATTTCTCGACATGGACGAGCGATTGCTCGCGATCGCGGGCGCGGCCGACCTTGTCTACAGCCCGCTGGTCGACGCCAAGGAATTTCCCGAGAATGTCGACGTCACGCTGGTAGAGGGTGCGGTCAGCAGCGAAGAAGACCTGCACAAGATCAAGATCGTCCGCGAGCGCACGAAAATCCTCGTCTCGTTGGGCGACTGTGCGGTAACGGCAAATGTTCCGGGCATGCGAAATCCGTTTGGCACAAAGGCCGTCTATGACCGTGCCTATCGCGAGAATGTCACGTTTGACCCGGGCATTCCCGACCAGGTCGTTCCGCCGTTGCTGCCGACGTCGCGGCCGGTGCACGAATTCGTCAACGTGGATGTATTTGTTCCCGGATGCCCGCCTTCGGCCGACACGATCTATTACGTCGTGTCGGAGTTGCTCGAAGGGCGCACGCCGGATGTGAGTCTGAAAACAAGATTCGGATCGTAGGAGAGCAATGAGCAATGAGCAATGAGCAATGAGCAGAACCACCTCTTGGATGTGTGTTTGCTCATCGCTCATCGCTCATTGCTCACCGCTAAAAGGGAGACTTTGTGAAGGGCAACACCATCGTCATCGATCCGGTGACGCGCATTGAAGGCCACTCGAAGATCACGCTGCACCTCAACGAGGACGGCCGCGTCGAAGAGGCGCGCTTCCACGTGACCCAGTTCCGCGGATTCGAAAAGCTCTGCGAAGGCCGCCCGTTCTACGAGATGCCGTCGCTCATGGCGCGCATCTGCGGCATCTGCCCGGTCAGCCATCTGATTGCTTCTGCGAAGGCCTGCGACTCTCTTCTCGCCGTCCGCATTCCTCCTACAGCCGACAAACTCCGCCGCATCTTCGGGCTTGCGCAGGTCACGCAATCGCACGCACTCAGCCTGTTTCATCTCTCCTCGCCTGATCTTCTCTTAGGTATGGATGCGGATCCCGCCAAGAGCAACATCTTCGGAGTCGCCGAAAAGCATCCGGAACTCGCGCTCGATGGCATCCGGCTGCGGCAGTTTGGGCAGAGGATCATCGAACGGCTCGGTGGCAAGCGTATTCATCCGGCGTGGATCGTGCCCGGCGGCGTCAGCGAACCGCTCACCCAGGCGAATCGCGATGCGATCCTCGAAACGATTCCCGACGCGATGGCCATCGCCGAGCGCACGCTCGAGTGGTTCAAGAGCACGATGGAGCGCTTCCGCGAAGAGATCTCCACGTTCGGCAACTTTCCGACGATGTTCATGGGCATCGTCAAAGAGGACAACGGCGTCACCTTCTATGACGGCAAGCTGCGCATCGTCGACGCTTCCGGCAACGTGCTCGCCGAGAACCTCGATCCCACTAAGTACTCCGAATATATCGGCGAGAAAGTCGAGCCCTGGTCGTATCTGAAGTCCACGTACTACAAGCCCAAGGGATTTCCCGAGGGCATTTATCGCGTCGGTCCGCTCGCCCGTCTGAACGTGGCTGACCGCTGCGGCACCGAGCGCGCCGATCAGGAACTCGCCGAGTTCCACGAACTTCAGCGTACGGCGGTGCTGAGCTCGTTTCACTATCATCACGCGCGGCTGATCGAGATTCTCTACTGTATCGAGCGGCTCGAGCAGTTGCTGAACGATCCCGAGATTCTGTCGAAGCATGTGCGTGCCGTGGCGCGGCCGAATGCGCTTGAAGGCGTCGGGGCCTGCGAGGCCCCGCGCGGTACGCTCTTCCATCATTACAAGATCGACGAGCAGGGGCTGATCCGCTGGGTGAACCTCGTCATTGCCACCGGGCACAACAACCTGGCCATGAACCGCAGCGTGCTGCAGGTCGCCAAGCACTTCGTGCAAGGCAAGCGGCTCAATCCGGGGATGCTGAACCGCGTCGAGGCGGTCATCCGCTGCTACGATCCGTGCCTGAGTTGCTCCACCCACGCGCTCGGCCAGATGAACTTGCAGGTTCAGCTTGTGAGCCCGCAAGGCGAAGTGCTGGACGAAGTGGCGCGGGCTTAGCAGAACAGGAATGAATACCGCTTCCTCCTCTGCATGCGCAGCGCTTCCTTGAAATATTTCCCTGCATCTCCTTCCTGTCCCCGCGATGTTTGGGTTTGTCGAATGCGATAAACTCCCGGCATGGCTCCTCGCGTCCAGATCGTCGCCTACGGAAATCCACTTCGCTCCGATGATGGCGTCGCGTGGCGCATAGCCGATGCGCTCACGGGAAAATATTCTGCTGAGGAAGTCGAGATCGTTACGCTGCATCAACTCGGCCCTGAACTCGCCGAGTCCATCCGCCGCACCGAATGCGTGATCTTCATTGATGCTGCCGCCGGCCCGGGCCGCCCCGGAGACGTTCGAATTGCGGAGGTACCGAGGTCTTCCGATGCGCCGGGATTCTGTCACGCGGTCTCGCCGTCGCACGTCCTCACTATGGCCGCGCAACTCTACGGAGCGCAGCCACGCGCCTTCTCGACGACCATCGTCGGCCTGTGCTTCGATCACGGAGAATCGCTGTCAAAGCCGGTCCAAGCCGCGATTCCAGTGCTTATAGAGCGGATCGAGGAGTTGTTGCACAATTTGTCGACCACAAAGGACACGAAGTTACACTAAGGGGAAGCCTAGATTCCTTCGTGCTACTTCGTGGCCTTTGTGGTAAACCCCTCGCCATTTGCTGCCAAGCCCTTCCCCGTTCCATCCAGACGAACACAGGCCTACAATCAACCTGACATGCCAGTGGTGTCCAAACCTGCTGTGGAACGGCTCCGGATCACGCTTCGCGGAGCCGTGCAGGGAGTGGGATTCCGTCCGTTTGTCTACCGCCTCGCCACGGAAATGTCGCTCACCGGATGGGTGCTGAACTCGTCCTCGGGGCTTGTCGTCGAAGTGGAAGGCACACCTGAGGAACTTCGCCGCTTCGAGCAGCGGATCGAACTCGAGCGCCCCAAAGCGTCTGTCATCACTGCGCGCGAGTCGGCCTGGCTGCCCTTGCAGGGATTTACGAAATTCGAAATCCATCACAGCGACACGGATTCGGCAAAGTCGGTCAACGTTCTGCCCGATCTGGCGACCTGTCCAGAATGTCTTGCTGAACTTTTCGATCCGGCGAACCGTCGCTATCAGTATCCCTTTACGAACTGTACGAATTGCGGACCGCGTTACACCATCGTCGTGGACATTCCCTATGACCGCCCGAACACTACGATGCGCGAATTCATTCTGTGTCCGGCCTGCCAAGAGGAATACGAGAATCCCGCCAATCGCCGCTTCCACGCACAGCCGAATGCCTGCCGGGTCTGCGGGCCGAAACTCGACGGCACCATCGCCGACACTGCCGCAGCCCTGTTGCGCGGAGAGATCGTTGCCCTCAAAGGCATCGGCGGATTTCAGCTTCTGGTCGACGCACGGCAGCCCGCCGCTGTTGCGCGACTGCGCCAGCGCAAGCACCGCGAAGAGAAGCCATTCGCGCTGATGATGCCATCGCTCGACCTGGCGCGGGAATATTGCGAGATTTCACCCGCCGAAATAGAAGTATTGGAGTCTCAGGCCGCGCCGATCGTCCTGCTCAAGCCCAAGCCCGGTACAGATATCGCCTGGAACGTTGCCCACTGCACGCCCTATCTCGGAGTGATGCTGCCGTACTCGCCGCTTCATCACATGCTGATGCGCGAATGTCCATTCCCGTTGATTGCCACGAGCGGCAACCGCAGCGATGAGCCGATCGCAATCGGCAACGACGAAGCGAGCGATCGGCTGAAGAACATTGCCGACCGGTTCCTGATGCACAACCGCCCCATCGTCCGAGCCTGCGACGATTCGGTCGTGCGCCTCACGCGCGGACGCGCGGGAATCCTGCGCCGTGCCCGCGGATACGCTCCGCTTGGAATCCGCGTCAATCGCGAGCTTCCGCCCGTTCTCGCCGTCGGAGGACATCTCAAGAACACGGTCGCGATCGCCATTGGCCGCGATGTTTTTCTCAGTCAGCATATTGGCGATCTGGAAACGCTCGAAGCGCGTGGTGCTTTCGAGCGCGCCATTGCCGACCTGTGCCGTCTTTACAGTTTCAAGCCGGAAGCGGTGGTCTGCGATCTGCACCCCGACTATGCGTCGACGCACTGGGCGGAACAGTCCGGGCTGCCGATCATTCGCGTGCAGCACCATCAGGCGCACGTGGCTGCTTGTGCCGCCGAAAACAATCTCGACGGACCCTACCTCGGCGTTTCCTGGGACGGCACCGGATTCGGCCTCGATGGCGCAATTTGGGGGGGAGAGTTTTTCAGTGTTGAGGGCAGCAGCTTCGAGCGCGTCGCTCATCTTCGCCCCTTCCGCCTGCCCGGCGGAGACGTTGCCGTCCGCGAAGGCTGGCGCTCGGCTGCAAGCCTTTTCTTCGAAGTTTTCGGCTCCAACCCGTTCGACTCCGAGCATAGCGCTGTCGCATCGGGGAAACCCCTATCGGGGTACTCCAAGGTTCGCCCTCTGCTCGAGCGCGGCATTAACGTTGTCCCCACAACCAGTGTGGGACGCCTGTTTGACGCCGTCGCCTCGATCACCGGCATTGCGCAGCAGAACCGCTTCGAAGGCCAGGCCGCAATGCTGCTGGAAAACGAAATTGGATCATTGCAAACGGAAGAGGCGTATTCTTTGAAAGACGGCGACTGGGGATCTCTGATCGCGGCCGTAGTGGAAGACAAGCGCGAGGGGATCGCTGTTCCGCGAATTGCCGCGCGATTCCACAACGCGCTCGTTGAATGGATTTTGCAGGTAGCCGAGCAATCGGAACTCAAGCACGTCATTCTGAGCGGCGGAGTTTTCCAGAATCGCTATCTGACGGAACGCGCCGCAGCGGTTCTTGAGTCCCGCGGATTCACAGTGCAGACGCACCGCCAGGTACCGCCGAACGACGGTGGGATTGCGCTGGGCCAGGCCGTGATGGCATAAAGCCGTGCCGTCTCGAAGCAATTGTTGATTTTTGATTGTTGATTGTTGAATAAAACCAGACTCTGAAAGTTTGCCTTTCATTCAACAATCAAAATTCAACATTCAACAATTTGTTCTAGCGAGGGTTCTCCCATGTGTCTTGCAGTTCCGGGCAAGGTGGTAGAAATCATGGACGCCGGCGACATTGCCTTTCGCCGCGCCAAGGTCGACTTCGGCGGCATCCGCAAAGAAATCAATCTCGCCTACACTCCCGAGGCGGAAGTCGGCAAATACGTTCTGGTTCACGTTGGATTCGCCATCAGCGTGATCGACGAAGACGAGGCCCAACGCGTCTTCGAATACCTCAAACAGATGGGCGGACTGGAAGAGGAACTCGGTGAAGTTCGTCAGTGAATATCGCGATCCGAAGGCCGCCGAGAAGCTGGCTGCGGCGATCCGGCAAAAAGTAACGCGTCCGTGGACGATCATGGAGATCTGCGGCGGACAAACCCATACGATCGTCAAAAGTGGTCTCGAAGATCTCCTTCCCAAAGAAATTACCCTGGTGCACGGGCCGGGATGCCCTGTGTGCGTTACGCCGATTGAGTTGATCGACAAGGCAGTCGCTATTGCGCAACGGACTGAGACGATTTTCTGTTCGTTTGGCGACATGCTGCGCGTGCCGGGATCGTCGAGGAGTCTGTTCGATGTGAAGGCCGAGGGTGGCGATGTGCGGATTGTCTATTCGCCTCTGGATGCGCTGAA
>DATEJO010000247.1:0-2422 GCA_035277905.1 Candidatus Sulfotelmatobacter sp. | reverse complement strand
ATCCCGACCGGACTATCCGTCCCGCTTCCGCCCAGATACGTCACGTAGGCAAGGGACGCCGGAATCGAACTTAACGGGGGAGTGATCTTGGCCACGTAAACATTCTGTGGCCCGGCTAAGGCCGGCTGAAACACCGTTCCGCCTGCCGGAGGAAGGTTCGGAGACGTCGTCGAGCCGGTAATGTAAATATTCAAACTGCCATCGACGGCGACAAAAGTGGAGTGCTCGTCGCCGCTGCCGCCAAAGTAAGTCGAGAAATTCAGGATCGGATCGATGATCAGCTCGCGGGACCGATCGTAATTTCCGATCGAAAATCCTGCACGATTCGCGCCGCGCAACACAAAGCTGCCCTCGACGGCCTGCTTCTGTCCAGCGATTTCCTGATAAACGCGTGGAGCTTCCAGCCGCACACTCTGGCCGTCGCTCTTGATAACGAGCGCGCCATTCTCAACGGCTAGCTGCTTGGCTCCATTGAACTCGATTTCGGCCTGCGTGGGATCTGCGCCCGGAGCAACCTGGAAGTCATACTCCAGCCGCCCCTGATTTCCGTAAAAAACCAGATCGATACCGGGATAAACCTTCTCGTAGCGCACTCGCGCGAACTGAGGCACACCGTTGCGCCATTTGGCAGGATTGTTCCCGAGGATGTAGTTGCTCTTTCCCGGAAGAGGCTCGGCACCACTCAACGTCGGATTCGCATTCGCCCCGGCCAGCTTCATTTCCAGCGAATGCACCATCAGTTGGCTTGGCGCACCTTTGCCCTTTTCCCGAGACACAGTGCTTAGGATCGCGCCTTCCGATCCGAGAAAGAGGCTATAGCCAGCCCCGCGCGCCACAAATCGCGCCCGGCCGTCAGCGGGGTCAAGATTTCCCTGTCCCTGATTCGGCTCAAAGATCAGCGGTAATCCGGCCAGCAGCGCATGCGCCTGCTGCGGAGCGACTTTGCCTTCAGGCAAGGCCGTGGCTTGCTCCAGAAATCCGGGAACACTCTCGGCTACCTGCGCCGACGAAACGCCCGCGGCCTTCACGGCGACACTGCGTAGATGGGACCCCAATCCCAGAACCGCGCATCCCGCCCCCAGCAACACAGCTCCGGCGGTCAGCACACGACCCCGCACCACGGATGTTTCCCACCAACGGCGATCTACGTTCACGCGCTCCTCCGATGACAGTCAGATCAGTGTTTCGATCAGTTCGCTTTTTCGCCCAATCCCGTCTTGCTCGTTCAGTCATGAAATGAGAAGTGGCACACGTATCAGACCGGGCCCGCTTCAGCTCTTTTCTGAAGCAGCTTCGCCCGCAGCTGGGTGGTCACTGGAACTGGCGGAAAAAATAAATAACTACTTAAACATCTGAGGGATAGACAAGTCAAGCCGTCCACCTGCGCCAGGTCCTTGCCCGCCGGAACCTAAACCCCCGGCGCCCTCCTGCGTCATTCAGAAGCCCCGCACCTTACCAGCGGAGTCTTGAGCGACGCCGCCCTGCCCCTGAGTCCCTTTTGACCTTCGTTGTGAGTGAATTCCGCGCCCGCTCAAGAATCGTCAGATGCGCCGGATCGTTATGAAAGATGCCGGGAGCCTGTGAATAAACATTCATCTTTCCATTGTTGGAAAGTGATGCAGGTTGAAGAATTACTGCAACGGCTTGCACGAATCTCCGGTCGCCGGCGAAGGCTGCTCCGCAACCCGCTGACTTCAAGCACAAAACTTGACCGCAAATTCTGCGGCGATGGCAGAGAGATTGCTCGGTTCGTTCTGAGCCCTGCCCAATTGCAACCTCCCTCGTGTGTTGGACTCGTATGCCCAGGACGAGTCCGTGTTCCGAAATCCGAACAGAATTAACCGAAATAGTTCCGAATGGCACTTTGTTATTGCAAACTGGCGGTATTTCTATACATTGAGCTTGGAATCGTTGTCGTCTCTCGGGACGGGCTGTCCGGGCTCAGTTTGTTGTGGACTTCACGCTGTTGGGGCGACGAATGTTACCGAATGCACAAGAACGGCGGTTGATGCGGCGCTTCGATATGCGTCTGCCCGCTATTGTCCGGCTGGAAGGCTCCAGCGAATTTCACACTGAAACCCAGAACGTCAGCGCCCGCGGCGTCTTCTTCTATCTGGACCATGCCGTCTCGGCTGGAATCCGGCTGGAAGTCACGCTGACTTTCCCTCCGCACATTACGCTCACAGACTCCGTCCGCGTACGTTTCAGCGCCCGCGTGATCCGGGTAGACCAGCCTTTGCCTTCGGCCCGGGTAGGCGTCGCCGCCGCGATCGAGGATTACGAATTCCTCCGCTCCAACGGCAGCCCCGATTTATTGTCCGCTTTGCAGAAAGAGTGGAAAGAGAACTGAGATTTGAGAGCATCGCTCCAGCGATGCAACGGCGGGATTACTTCTTACCCAATTCCTTCATCTGCCGCTTCA
>DATEJO010000246.1:0-6969 GCA_035277905.1 Candidatus Sulfotelmatobacter sp. | reverse complement strand
CCTCGGCGTCAAAATATCGCAGCAAAACCGCGGTGATGGGCTTGGTGTCTCGTTGTACTGTGATCTGGTCATCTGTGACTGTGAATGTAACGCTCTCCGGGTTTCGGCCATACTGCGCCAAGTCGTACCAAGCAGCCGCGAAGTGCTTAAGCTCTCCTTCTAGGGTTGCTAGGTGCTGTTGGGTGGCTTTCCCTTTCTGTCGGAAGTCATATCGTCGTGCCTTCTCTTCCTCGTCACTGGCGAAATATCCCATACACGCACTCCTTCTCTCGTGTCTAAAAGGGACCGCCAGCGCGCACCTTACCACCTATTCGTGGGTTAGTCAAGGCTGTTGTTGCCATTATATTTCAATTATTATCAATAGCTTAGCTCAATTAGTGTAATTCCTACATATTGACAAGATTTTGAAAAAGCCGGAATTCCCGGTGTATTCAGGAGGCTTTTTCTGGTGGAATGTCGGCGGCCGGGTCCGGAGCGGCGGAAGTTGCGTCGGCAGCCGCCGGCTGGGAGGGAACGATTGCAGGTGGGGGAATCGCATTGGGCAAGACAAGAGGTCCGGGGGCGACCGTGTCGGGGGTAACGCGGTCCGGGGCCTGCAATAACTCGTGGATAGCGGATATCAGCGAAGTGGTCTCGCCTTTCGAGATGACTTTGCGAACTCCGAACCGGGTGGCCTCCGTAAGAAGCTGCGGTGACCAGTACATGGTGCAGAGGAGGATAGGGAGGTCAGGGAACTGAGTGGAGATCTGGCGGGCTGCTGTCAGGCCATCCATAACGGGCATCGCGAGGTCCAGAATCACAATGTCTGGGTGGAACTGGAGAGTTTTCGCAACGGCCTCGGCGCCGTTGGCGGCTTCGAAAATCTCGTGATCCGGCGATTTCAATATTTGAAGAAGAGTGGTCCTGACGAGGGAATTGTCATCGGCGATCAGGATTCGAACCGGCATGGAAAAGACACGAAGACAAAAATTCAATGGAGCGGGTCCGCACGGCTCCTCCCCGTGGGCATTGTTGGATGTCCTACCAATTAACTCACGACGTATTCCACAGCCGAAATACAGGAAAGGCTGTAGGAATTACGGTAATTCGACGTGTGTCCTACAAAACGGGTTGCACGTCGCCGAGAGTGACCGGCGGCATCTCACAAATTGAACACAGACTCTGAAAACGCTTCGGAGGCCGCTTTGGACAGCAACGAAATTTTTGCTCCAGAAAGTGCGATGCAGATGGTGAAACCGGGAGAAAGAACGAACGCTGAAGGGAAGGCGGTGGCGAACAAGATTTTGTTGTCGCTGCCGGATGAGGAGTTCAACACGATTCGAGGCGAGTTGCAGTTTGTGGAGTTGCGGCATCACGACGTGCTCCACGAGCCCCGGCAGAAACTTGAGTTTGCGTACTTCTTGAATTCGGGGATGGTTTCGTTGGTGTTCATCACACGAGAGGACGATACGGTGGAGGTGGGAGTCGTCGGGAGTGAGGGATTCGTCCCGGTATCGGTGGCGGCGGGCTTGCGCCACAGCCCACATCAGGCGGTGATGCAGATCGGAGGGAACGGGTTCAGGATGAATGTGGACGCGCTGGAGGAGACTCTGAAGACGAGTCCGCGGCTGCAGGAGATCCTGAACCGATATGCGGCGGTCCACGGAATGCAGGTGGCGCAGACGGCGGGATGCAACCGCCTGCACGACCTGGAACAGCGATTGTCGCGGTGGCTGCTGCTGACACAGGATCGCGTCGGCTCAGGGCTGTTACGCATCACGCACGATTTTCTGGCGACGATGCTCGGGACAGATCGTCCGAGCGTGAGCCTGGCTGCGGGCGCGCTCCAGAAAAAGAAGATCATCGAGTACAGTCATGGGTCGGTGCGCGTGCTGAACCGGAAGAAACTGGAGAGCTCGGCGTGCGAATGCTATAGCGTGATCCAGTCGTTTAACGCGGAGATGGTGAAGTAGGGGCCAGGGGTTAGAGGCCAGGGGCTAGTGCTCAGAATTCTACGTGGGCTCGGAATCCTGGGATGACTACTGGTCCGCGGTCTCGGTTGTATCCGGGATTGTTGATGTGCTGGACATCGGGGGCGAGATAGATTCCGCTCCAGACGTGCAGCGTGTAGTAGGCTTCGAGAATATTTTCGCGGCCGTAATTTAGGCGGCCGTCGCCGAGGAGGAAACCTTGACCTCCGGCGGCGAGATAGTTCTGATGATCCTTCTTGATGGCGTTTGAAACGAAGGCGAGGCCGGCGCGGTCCTGCTTGCGATGCCACCAGGCGCCGCTGGCGCCAATCCCCTGATCGAAGGTCTGATCCACTTCTGTGTAGGCGAAGGACTCGGTGCGTCCGTCGTCCCACCCGAAACGGGCGAAGGCAGTGAGATAGCGCGTCAGATTCTGCTGGAGATTCACGCCGAATCCGTACTTTCGCGTGATGTGCCAGGGATGATCGGTGATGTCGGGAGTGGTGCCGGCGTCGTCGGCCTTGATGACTTGATCGCGGTAGACGCCCATGTTCGCGGCATTGGTGTAGGCCAGGATGCGAATGACGCCAGCTTGCATGGGCAAGATGCCGTGGCGGAGTTCGTATTCGAAATTCTCGGCGTGGACCTGCCAGGGTTTCCAGACGAGATCGATGCCGTTGGCGACCTTGGGCATCAGGGCTTCGCCGAAACGGAATCCCCAGTTGCGATCTTCGAAATCGAGCAGAGCGCCGACAGTGTAGCCGCGGGTGTCGGCCGCGTAGTCCCAGGCACCGTTGTTGTCGATGGTCCAGTTGAGGAACTGGAAATGCGTGTCGGACCCGGCGAAATTGACGTCGAAAAAATCCGGCATGCTGAATTTGCCGAAGCGGAATTCGAGGCGGCGGCGCGGGAGTTCGGAGAACAGAGAGAACATGTTGCGATCGTTCTCGACCTTGTCTTTGCTGAGCGCGAAGACTTTGTGAAGCTCGCCGCGTCCGAGGTAGGGTGCGATGCTGAGGAGAGGATTGCGGACGATGTCGAGATTGGCGTTTCCAGCGAGGCCAAAACCTTGGCTGAGCGCGGCTCCGCCGGCTTCTTCAATGTCGACGATGAATTCGGTGGAGTTGTCGAGGCGGAATCCAGTGTAGAGCGTCAGAAGGCGCGACGTGGCCTTCTCGTAGCGCGGGCTCAGGCTGTGAGGGCCGCTGTAGAGCGCCGGAAAATCCGGGTGACCTTGGGACACGAAGTTGGCTTGTCCTGACAGCCAAAAACGGGTGCTCTGCAGATGCGGGAACATCGACTCGGTCTGGTCATCGCCGGTATCGGCAGGAGAAGTCGTGTCGGATGATCCTGGAGCGACTTGAGGGGGTGCAGGCGACTGGGCGGATACAGGAGCGCCGGCCAGGAAAGCGAAACACCAAAGAATAACGAGGAAAACTGGAACGATCCGCAATCGGACAATTGAATCCGTGTTGGGAAAAGATTTCAATCTCATTCTCAGCGGTATTTCCGTTTGCGGATAATGTTTCCCCACCCGAGGCCCACTGCGAATCGCAGCCGCAGAAAAAGCAGCCTGCCTATCTGACACGTTAACTGTATGCTACACGATGTAGTTAACTATGGTTAACTATAAATTGGCGATGCAGTGGGACGGGGCCACAAATGCAAACTAATGAGATTACGAAAGCAAGGTTAAAGGAATATTACGATTCCAGCGATTGGGCGGTTTGACAGTTTTCCTTGGGAACCCCTAACCTTGATTTTCTCCGAATTATGAAAGTACTGGTCTTAGGAAGCGGCGGGCGCGAACACGCGCTGGTGTGGAAACTGCGGCAGTCGCCGCGGATCACCGAGCTTTATTGCGCTCCGGGGAACGGGGGCATTGCGGATGAAGCCGAATGCGTTGCCGCGGACCTGAAGAGTCTGGATTCGGTGGTCGGGCTGGCGATGCGGTTGCAGCCTGATCTGACGGTTGTCGGTCCGGAACTGCCGCTGACCTTGGGCGTCGTCGATGAATTCCAGCGCCGCGGATGGAAGGTGTTTGGTCCGACGCAGGCTGCGGCGCAGCTGGAATCGAGCAAGAGCTTCGCGAAAGAGTTTCTGCAGCGGCATCACATTCCGACGGCTCCGTTTGCGATTTGCGATTCAATCGAGCAGGTTCGCGCCGCGCTCGGCCATTTTCATGCTCCGGTGGTCGTGAAGGCCGACGGACTTGCGGCGGGCAAGGGCGTGGTCATCGCGAAGACGAAAGAGGAGGCGGCGAGCGTTGCGGCCGAGATGCTGAGCGGACGGATGCTCGGAGATGCGGGCGCTCGCGTCGTGCTCGAAGAATGTTTGCAGGGCGATGAGCTGTCATTTCTCGTCTTCAGCGATGGGGATCGCGTGGCTCCGCTCGTTGGCGCGCAGGATCACAAGCGCGTCGGCGACGGGGATACGGGTCCGAATACCGGCGGGATGGGCGCGTATTCGACGGCGAATATCGTGGACGATCAGATGCGCGACTGGCTGGTGCATCACATAGCGCAGCCGGTCGTTGCAGGGATGAAGGCTGAGGGCGCGGAATTCAAGGGCGTGCTGTATTGTGGCCTGATGATGACCGCGCGCGGTCCGATGGTGTTGGAATTCAATTGCCGCTTCGGGGACCCGGAGACGCAGCCGATCCTCATGCGGCTGGATAGCGACCTGGTCGAAGCGATTGAGGCGTCGATCGAAGGGCGCGTGAGTGAAGGCGATTTCAAGTGGTCGCCGGATGCGTCGGTTTGCGTGGTGATGTCGTCCGGAGGATATCCGGGGACGTTCGAGATGGGGAAGCGGATTGACGGGCTTGCCGAGGCCGCAGCGGTTGAGGGCGTGAAGGTGTTTCACGCGGGGACATCGAAGCGCGATGGAGTTTATTACACTGCTGGTGGGCGCGTGCTGGGAGTGACAGCTCGCGCGGCAGACCTGCCGACGGGAGTGGCGCGGGCGTACGAGGCTTGCGGGAAAATTTCGTTTGAGGGCGCGCATTATCGCAAGGATATTGCGGCAAGAGCATTGAAGAAGTAGTTAAGCAAAGTTTCAAGGTTTCAACGTTTCAAAGACCTCGAATGCGCTCAGAGTGACATCTAAGCAGCCGGGTTAATACCGAAATCCTAAGAACCTTAGAGAGGGGAAATGAGCAAGGCACTGGTATCGATTGTGATGGGGAGTGATTCGGATTTGGAGATTATGCGAGAGGCAGGAAAGGCTCTCGATGACTTCGGGATTCCGTATGAGATCGACGTGACATCGGCGCACCGTTCGCCGGACCGGTCCGCCGATTTCGCCAAGAAGGCCGCCGATCGCGGTATTAAGGTGATCATCGCCGCCGCGGGTGGTGCGGCGCATCTGGCAGGCGTGATTGCGGCGCACACGATTCTGCCGGTTATCGGAGTACCGATTCCTTCTACTTCGCTGAACGGGATGGACTCGCTGCTTTCGACGGTGCAGATGCCTCCGGGAATTCCGGTTGCGACAGTGGCCATCGGGAAATGGGGAGCGACGAATGCCGGAATTCTTGCGGCGCAGATTCTCGCTGTTGGTGATGAGGCCATGGCTAAGAAGCTGCATGGGCACAAAGAGAAGTTGGCTCGCGGTGTGGAGGAGAAGTCGAAGAAGCTGCGGGAGGCGAGAAGCTAGAGCTAAAGTTTCAACGTTTCAAAGTTTCAAAGATGAGGTCGCGCCGCAGGTAGAGATCCTTCGACTGCGGATTGCTTCTCCTTCGTCGAAGCAATCCTTCGCTCAGGATGACATTCCCCGGGGGAGTGTTCATCGTAGGAAACGGTCGGAATTCCTTTAGAGCTTTAACCCTTTCAGATATTCGAGGAACGGGCCGCCGAGGTCCTGGCGCTTTAGGGCGAATTCTACTGTGGCTTTCAGGAAGCCTAGTTTGTCGCCGGTGTCGTAGCGCTTGCCTTCGTATACGTAGGCGTACATCTTTTCCTGTTTGAGCAGCATTCGCATGCCGTCGGTCAGCTGGAGTTCCCCGCCCGCGCCGGTCGGCGTCTTGGCTAAGCAATCGAAAATGGCGGGCGTGAGAATGTAGCGTCCGATCACGGCGAGATTCGAGGGAGCTTCCTCGAACTTGGGCTTCTCGACCATATTGCGGATTTCGAACAAGCGTCCGTTGTGGCCGTTGACGGCCTGGGCATCGAGCACGCCATAGGACGAGATCATCCTGCCTTCGACGACTTGCGCCGCAATCACACTGCACTGCTTTTCGTTGAAGACATCGACCATCTGCTTGAGCGCCGGGACCGGATTGTCGATAACGTCGTCGGCGAGAAGCACGGCGAATGGCTCATGGCCGACGAGTTCGCGCGCCATCAGTACGGCATGGCCGAGTCCGAGTGCCTCTTTTTGCCGGACGTAGGCGACGTGCATCATGTCCGAAATATTGCGGACGATCCTCAACAGGTCGTGTTTGCCGCGCTCCTCGAGCATTTTTTCGAGCTCGTAGCTGACGTCGAAATGATCTTCGATGGACTGCTTGCCGCGTCCGGTGATGATGATGATCTGGTCGCAGCCGGAAGCCATCGCTTCTTCGATGCCGTACTGGATGATCGGCTTGTCGACGAGCGGGAGCATCTCTTTGGGCTGAGCTTTGGTGGCGGGCAGAAAACGAGTGCCCAGGCCGGCGGCTGGGAAAACGGCTTTGCGAACTTTCATGGGCATGATTTGTCGGTCGTTGGTCGTTCGTCGCTGGTCGTTTGTCGTTCTGGTATCTGGAAGACTCGGATTATTTTAAACGCAAGCGCGTCGTCGTCGCTTGAACGAACTGCTTTCGATGCCAATGTTCGTATGGCAAGTTGCTTTTCTTGTGGACGTGAAAATCCCCACTTCTGGCAAAGGCGGCCAGATGTGGGGCACCTGTGATCTATCAAGACGTTGTTCCCGCGGGAGCAGCCCGGCTGATGGGCGGAGCGTAACCGAGACTACCATGCGGACGGTGGAAGTTGTAATGGTGGAGCCAAGGCAACAGCTGCTGATCGCGTTCTTCGGA
>DATEJO010000245.1:0-12226 GCA_035277905.1 Candidatus Sulfotelmatobacter sp. | reverse complement strand
CAAAGTCCATCCGCCCCTCGATGTCGGCGAGTACTTCGAAGCGGGCATCACTTCTTTGTTGTTTGCGACGGTGGGCGTGCTGGTGTGGCTGCTGCTTCGCGACCTGCGGCAAAAGGAACTCCGACTGGCAAGCAACGTGCTTGAACTCGAGCAAGCGCGTGAGCGGTTGTTGCGGGAAGAGAAACTGGCGGCGGTGGGTCGTTTATCGAGTGCCATCGCCCATGAAATCAGGAACCCGGTAGCCATGATTGCAAGTTCGATTGCGACGGCGAAACAGTTGTCGGGCGGCGAGCGGGAGGAGATGTTCGACATCGCTTCGGAGGAGGCAAACCGCCTCAGCAATCTCACCACGGAGTTTCTCGATTATGCGAGGACGCGGCCCCCGAAATTGCAGGAAATCTTGCTGCCCGACACGATCGCATATGTCGCGGACGCATCCAGGGCACATGCGAGCAAGAAGGGCGTTCACTTTGCTGTGAGCGTTCCAGCGGGAATCACAGTGCAGGCGGACGAAGGACAGTTGCAGCAGGCTCTGATGAATCTGCTGCTGAATGCAGTGGACGCATCTCCGGATGATGGAACGATCAGCGTACGAGTGGACGACGGAAATCGGAATGTGCGCATTCATGTGGAGAACTCCGGGAAAGTGATTTCGGAACCCGCTCTCAGCCGTATCTTCGAACCTTTCTTCACGACGAAGCCTCATGGGACGGGACTCGGACTGGCAATTGCACGAAACATCGCGCGAGCTCAGGGCGGCGATCTAGTGCTGAGTACGAACGAGGCGGGCCGCATCTGCTTCTCGCTGATTTTGCCCGGCCATCAAGCCGAGCCGAAGCTGTAGGCGGAAACACTTATGGGAAGAATTCTGCTAGTCGACGATGAACCAAATATGCGAAGAATTCTGGCGTCGAATCTGCGCCAGGACCAGCACCAGATATGGGAAGCAGCCGGAGTCGAAGAGGCGAAGCGAAATCTCTCGACCAACGACTTCGACGTCATCGTCACCGATCAGAAGATGCCTGACGGCGAGGGACTGGCGGTATTGGAGTCGGCGCACGAGAATGATCCGACACTCTCCGTCATTATGCTGACGGCCGTGGCGACGATCGAACTCGCCGTGGAAAGCATGCGCAAGGGCGCTTTCGACTTCCTCACCAAACCATTTCAGCCGGAAGTAGTACGTGCCACCGTCCATCGTGCGTGTGAGCGCACCCGACTGCTTCGCGAAAATATTCTGCTGAAGGATGCAGTCGTCCGGCTGGAAGGAACATCCGAAATTTATGGGGAAAGTCCGGCAATGCATGAGGTACGCGAGCGGATCTCGCGAGTGGCTCCCACGCACGCAACGGTACTGATCACGGGGGAGACGGGCACAGGTAAGGAAATAGTTGCGCGCGCGATTCACCGAAACAGTCCGCGAGCGGCCAAACCGTTTGTTGCGGTCAACTGCGCGGCATTCACTGAGACTCTGCTCGAGAGTGAATTGTTTGGCCACGAAAAAGGAGCTTTCACTGGAGCCGACCGGCAGCGGCAGGGGCTGTTTGAAGCCGCGCATGAAGGCACGTTGTTTCTGGATGAAGCTGGTGAGATGTCGCTGGCGGCGCAAGCCAAACTGTTGCGAATTCTGACTGATGGGCAATTGTTGCGAGTGGGATCCACGCGTCCCCGGCGGGTCGATGTTCGGGTATTGGTCGCCACTCATCGCAATCTCGAGCAGCGGGTGAAGGAAGGGCTGTTCCGAGAGGATCTTTTCTACCGGCTCGCCGTGGTGCCGATTCATCTGCCGCCGCTACGGGAAAGACGCGAAGACATCGCCGGAATCAGCGACATGTTCTGCCATCAGGTTGCGACGGAATTGAAGACTTCGCGACGCCGCCTGACGCCTGCAGCTCTGGAGAAACTGCAGACCTACCGTTTTCCGGGAAACTTGCGGGAACTGAAGAATTTGATCGAGCGCGCTTACATTCTTACGAGCAATCCCGAGATCGGTGCGGAGGATCTCCCGACGGGACACCAGGAAGCAACAGTGAATGGGAACGGTACGCATCCAGCGGGACTCTCCATCCCGTTCGTAGATTCATTCGACTTGACGGGAGTACTCGAAAGCGCGGAACGAGAGTTGATCGTACGCACGCTCAGCTCGACCCGTGGGGCACAGGCCGAAGCCGCTCGGCGCATGGGTCTTTCGCGCAGCGCTCTTGCCTACAAGCTGACAAAGTACGGGATTCGATCGACGGATTGAGCCCTCCTCCACGGCACCAGCCTCCAGAAGAAAAGGTCTATCCACATCCCGTGGCCTTCGATGTTGCCCCAGGCATGGCTCCGTTCGAGATGGCACGATTGCCAACCCTTGGTCAGCTCTTTCAAAATCCTCTTGCAAGGCTGTTTCCGGACTGCCTTTTTACGTGGCCGTGAAATTGTAAAAAGAATGTCAAAAGAGGCGGTCTGGCGCATAATCTAGGGCAATGACGTTGTAAGCTGCACTTGTCACGCCGCCTGAGGTTGGGGCATCAGGGGCAGCGCTCGACAGATATCCCCCTCAATTAAAGGCTCAGGAAACATTATGGGGAACCTTGTTACTCCGCTCATGAGTGCCCGAAGTGTAAATCCGGCGCCTCCGGTGAAACCGGGGAGCCGCATTCTCGTCATCGAAGACGATCCGGCCGTCCAGAAGGCTCTGCGCCGTCTTTTTGAAACCGAAGGCTACACCGTGGAAACCCAGTCCGACGGCAAGTCGGCGATTGAGAGTTTTCAGGCGTGCGCTCCGGCTGCGGTTGTCCTAGACTTACGCCTGCCGAAGGTTTCAGGGCGGGACGTTTGCAAAGAAATCAAGACGATTGCCCCGACACTTCCTATTGTGGTTTTGAGTGCGGCAAGCGATGTCTCGGATAAGGTCCTTCTTCTGGAACTGGGTGCGGACGATTATGTAACCAAGCCTTTCAGCCCGCGGGAATTGCTGGCGCGAGTGCGGGCAGCGTTGCGCCACACGGCGCGTACACCTGAAGCCCAGATCGTGAGCTTTGACGACATCACCGCCGATTTCAAGAAGATGGAAGTCAAACGCGATGGAAAACCGGTGGTGCTGACGGCGCAGGAGTTCAAGACATTTCAGTTCCTGGTGCGAAACGCCGATCGCGTCATCAGTCGCGACGAACTGCTGAACGAAGTGTGGGGATATCAGAATTACCCCTCCACGAGGACCGTGGACAACCACATTCTGAAACTCCGCCAGAAGCTGGAGAAAGACCCATCGAGCCCGGTACATTTCCGCACGGTGCACGGGATGGGATATAAGTTCGTCCGTTGACCCTGTGAAGCCGTCTCCAGAATCCGCACGAAATCCTGTTGCTAATCAGACCAGCGGCATTGTGCCACGGCTGCGTCTGCGCACCCGATTCCTCCTTTCCATGCTGTTGATCACCGCCGGCCTCACGACCACGAGTCTGTTGCTGGTGAGGCGCAGCGTTGAAAACCATGTCCGGCAAAGCATTGCAGAAAATCTGCACGACTCGGTGGCGGCGTTTCAGGACTTTCGCCACGAGCGCGAAACCATGCTGACGAACGACGTGGCCTTGCTCGCCGACTTGCCGATTACGCGCGCGATCATGACCGGTCCCGATCCTGTCACCATTCAGGATGCGTCGCGGGAAGTTTCGGATATTGCCAACAGCGATCTTTTTGTTCTCGTGGACCGCACGGGACGAGTGGTGGCCCTGCATACCAAGACTCCCGGATTCACTCCTGAAGCGGCGGAGAAATACTTCCAGGAATCACTGGATGAAGACCGCGGCGAATCGAGCCATTGGTGGCTGGGGGGACATCATCTTTACCAGAGCTTTATCGAGCCGATTTATCGTGGATCGCGCACCGATGGGACACTTCTAGGCTTCCTCGTCATTGGATACGAGATCAACGACCGGCTTGCGGCAGAAGTCAGCAAGGTTGCGGGAAGCCAAGTGGCATTTTCGTGTGGGAATGAGGTGGTCGCCACCACTTTGCCTCCGGATCAAGTACGGGGCATTCTTCAACCGATTGTTACAGGATCGGTTCAAGAAGAGCCGCGTGATGTGGAGATTGGAAGGGAACGATTCCTTGCGACGTCGCTGGACTTGTCCGGCTCGCGGGTCACTCCGGTGCGGCTCAGCGTGTTGGGATCGTACGACCAGGCCACGAAGTTTGTGGATGAACTGAACCGCTACCTGCTGTTACTCGGATTCTTGGCCGTTCTGATCGGAAGCGGGCTGGTATTTTTCGTCTCACATACGTTTACCAAGCCGCTCGGCAATCTGGTCACAGGCGTTCGCGCGCTGGAAGGAGGAGACTTTCATCATCCGCTCGATTCGAGTGGAGGCGACGAAGTCGCCGAGTTGACGCGAGCCTTTGACCGCATGAGGAGCAGTCTCCTCAAAAGCCAGCGGGATCTGCTGGAGTCAGAACAGTTGGCCACGATTGGGCGGATGGCCAGCTCGATTTCGCATGACTTGCGGCATTCTCTTGCCGCGATCGTGGCAAATTCGGAATTCCTGTGCGACAGCCATTTGACTCCTGTGCAGCGCGAAGAACTGTACCAGGAAGTCAGGACAGGCGTGAATTTGATGACGGACCTGATCGATTCCCTGCTGGAATTTGCGCGCACTCGGGAATCGCTGACCCCGGCGTATGGAAACGTGGCGGAAACGATCCAGCGGGCAGTGCAGGCCGTGCGGCTGCATCCACGGCACCATGCGCGATCCATTGATGTGCTCTGCGGAAATCACCTTTCTGCATGGTTCGATCAGAGAAAGATGGAGCGGGCGCTCTATAACTTATTATTGAACGCTTGCGAAGCCGCGCCGGTCGCGGGGGGCAAGGTTGAGATTGCGGCGGGCGAGGTGTCCGGCGGAATCACCATTTCTGTGGCGGATAACGGTCCGGGTGTCGCGGATTCGATTCGCGACCGCCTGTTTCATCCATTCGTAAGCTACGGCAAGGAAAATGGCACTGGATTGGGGCTGGCGGTTGTGCAGAAAATTGTGCAAGATCATGGCGGCGAGATTTTTGTGGAGCGCACGGCAGAAGGCACTACTGTCTTCCGCATTGTGCTGCCGGGCCGTGTAAAGGACGCATTCCGGACGCCAGGTGAGGCTATGATGTCCGAGATTCCGTCGCTTCTCGCGGCTGATCACGAGAACGCAAATCAGAGTTCAATTTCGCGTCCCGGACCGTAGGCGCGGTTTCCGTCTTCCGAGTGCCTGGGCCTGGGCTATGCAGGAGGTCGGAGTGAAGAGTCAATGGATCCCGGGGATTCGCGGTGTGGCACTTGCGGTTGCAGCGGTGGTCTTGATCAGTAGTTACGGGGTAACACAGGAAGCCGCAGTATCGGCTTCTTCCCAGCCGGCGGACGGGACGGCTGCGCTGCACGACTTGCAGGAACAGGTCAGGCAACTGCGAGAAATGGTAGATGAGATGAGGGCCGAAAACGCCCAATCCCGTGCAGAGATGCGCCAATTGCAGCAGGACCTGCAATCGACGCGGGCGCTGTTGGAACACCCGGCTGCGACACCGGCGAGCGATGCTCATGTAACGGCGCAGGCGACGACTCCTTCCGGGTCGGCCAGCCCATCCGAACCTCCGACCTCCGCCGCGGCGGCGACTCCGCAGAACTCGGCCAGCCTCGAAAATCGCGTATCGAAGCTGGAAGAGTCTACTTCCCTGCTGGGTTCGAAAATCGACGAGCAATATCAGACGAAGGTCGAGACAGCCTCGAAGTATCGCGCAAGATTGCACGGCATTGTGCTGATGAATGCGTTCCGCAACGTGGGAAACTCGGACAATCTGGATTTGCCGACTTACGCCGAGCCGCTTCGACCTGGCACTCCCGGGGCGAATGTTGGCGCGACGATGCGGCAGTCGGAGATTGGACTGGAAGTGTTCGGTCCCACGGTAGCTGGAGCAAGGACATCAGCTGACATTCAACTTGATTTCGCCGGCGGGCTTGCAGCCACGGGTAACGGAGTAAATTTTGGGCTCGTCCGGCTGCAGACGGCGAATCTACGTTTCGATTGGGAACACTCTTCTGTTGTTGCGGGGCAAGATTCACTCTTTGTCTCACCGCTTTCCCCGACGTCATTTGCATCTCTGGCATTGCCAGCATTCGCGTTTGCCGGGAACCTGTGGGGCTGGACGCCGCAACTGCGAGTCGAGCATCGGTTCTCCCTTTCGGATCAGCAGACGATTACGATGCAGGCAGGTGTGCTCGATAACCTGGATTGGGAGTATCCATACGATCCCTTCTACCGGTCGGCGCAGGCGGGTGAACTGTCGGGACAGCCGGCTTATGCGATGCGCACGGCGTGGTCGCGAACGGCGAACAATCATACTCTGAGCTTCGGCGTGGCTGGATACTACGGACGACAGAATTGGAGATGGGCACGGACTGTTGACGCATGGTCGGGCATGGCGGATTGGCAGATTCCGATTCTGCCGAAGCTACAACTTTCGGGCGAGTTCTACCGCGGACGTGGAATTGGCGGACTTGGAGGCGCCATCGGAACTTCCATCGTTTATGGAGCTGATCCTACCCAGCCGTTCAGTCCCATCCGCGGTCTTGATTCGGTGGGCGGCTGGACTCAACTCAAGTTGCAGCTGACGCCGAAGATTGAAGTAAATGGAGTCGTCGCCGACGACAATGCTTTCGCGCGCGACGTACGAGGATTTGCCACGGATCAAAACAACTTTGGTCCCATCCTTGGACGGAATCAGGGTGCTCTCGGCAACATCGTGTTTCGGCCGCGGTCCGACCTGATCTTGGCAGCCGAGTTACGTCGGCTGCGGACGTTTCCTTTCTACAGTGCAAGCAGCGTAACGAATCAGTTGAATCTTTCGGTGGGGATTTTGTTTTGAAGATTGATCCAGTTCGATTGGCTTCGGTTGTTGCAATCTCGCTTGGGATGGCCTTAACCGCGAACGCTCAGCAATTGTTGAAGGCGCATGTGGAACTGACGCGGAGCAGTCATCGTTTGAAAGATGCTTCGCAAGCGGTAGTCTGGCTGACGCCGGTGGGCACAACCATTCAGCCGCCGCAACAGAAAACGATCCCGCAGTTGATCCAGAAGGATAAGAGTTTCCATCCTTCGCTCATTGTGATTCCGGTAGGCGGGAAAGTGGAGTTTCCGAATCACGATCCATTCTTCCACAACGTATTTTCACTTTTTGAAGGAAAGCGGTTCGACCTGGGACTTTATGAGAGCGGTTCCACGCGATTTGTGCAGTTTGACCGGCCGGGGATTTCATTCATCTTCTGCAATATTCATGCGGAAATGAGTGCTGTCGTGATCGCGGTGGCAACTCCGTATTACGCAATTTCCGACAGGCGGGGCGACCTCGTCCTACCCAATGTCCCGCCGGGCCGATATAACCTGCAAATCTTCCATTCGGCAGTCACCCCTGAGATGCTACAGGCGCTGGCGCGCGAGGTCACCATCACCGCGGAAGACGGCTCGTTGGGGACCTTCACGCTGGCGGAAACCGACGTGACAACGACTCACAAGAACAAGTACGGGCGCGACTACGATCCGCCGGAACCGGATAGTCCCGCGTATGCGAGGCCGTGAGTTCCGCGGAACTCGACTCCAAAGAGAAAAGGCGTGCCCGGTTTGCACGCCTTTCTCGCCTCTGTCACTGCATTACAACTTTTTAAAATCGTCTAGCACTTGTGAAAACGTTCTAGCGCCGTCCGCCCCCACCGGAGTGGCCTCCGCCACCGCCGCCGGAGTGACCACCACCGCCTCCACCGGAGTGTCCACCACCTCCACCTCCGCCGAAGTGCCCGCCGCCGCTCGGGGCGCGTCCGCCGCCTCCGTAGCTCGGCGCTCCGCGGGATCCGCCGTAGCTCGGAGAAGCGTGGTATCCACCGTTGTAGGGGCTGCGGGAAGATCCTCCGTAAGATGGCGGCCGCACGATCGGTTGACGCATGTCGAGTTGCGGTCGCGAGTACGATCCGCGGTTATAGCCGCCTGAGTACGCACCATAGTTGCGAGGCGCAACCGTTGTTGGAGCGGTGCGATTCCAGTAGCTGCGATTGCTGCCGCCATAGGGTGCTGCGCCGCGATTCACGCCGCTGTTCGACGGCGGTGTGAACGGACGGAAACCGCCCGATGGATTCACCCGCGAATTCTGCGCTCCAGAAAAACTGTTGCGGTTCACGGGCCCGTACGATTGATTCGCGCCGGACCGAGTACCCATGTTCCCGATCTCGGAGTTGCGCGTATTACTCGTTGGCGGGGTGAATGGGCGGAAGCCGTTTGACTGACCGCCGCGCGAATTCTGCGCCCCCGAGAAGCTGTTTCGGCTGTTTTCAGGTGCCGAATTAAAGGTGCGGAACCCGTTGCGATTCGGCGACGAATTCACACCTGTATTACCGCGGTTGAAGTTGCCGGCCTGAGTATTTCCGGTGCCGCGGTTAAAGTTCCCTGCCTGACGATTGGCGCCGATAGCAGTGCCTGGACGCTGCATGGAGTTTGATCCGCGTGCCACAAACGATCCACTCGTACGGCCACCAGCGGGAATTCCCCCAACGTGATTCTGCTGCATCGATGCCCGCAGAGCGGAAGTTTGCTCGTGGAACGAAACCGGCCGAGCGATGTTGTTGTGCGTTCCAAAGAACCGCTGCGAGCCGCCATTACGAATTGTGCCGGGGGTTGCCGCACGCCCGCTGGCAGACAGGCTGGCGCGTGTCGGGACAACGGGCAGGTTCCCTGCCATCATGTGTGCGCCGTTCAATTGCGCGCGCGTTGCCGCGACCGCTCTTACCCGGCCTGCTCCGAACCGTGAAGCATTGACGGTCGACATGGCGCGGAAGACGTGGTTGTTGTGAATATTGTTAATGTTCGAGAAGCGGTTGCCGCCATGCAGCGGACCGAACCCGCCGTAGCGGCCATGATTCCAGTGGTCGCGACCCATCCAGCCAAAGCGTCCGCGGTATCCACCCCACCACGGATGGTACCAGTCACATGGCCCGGTCGGGAGCCAGCCAAAGCCGCCCCATCCGCCCCATCCGAAACCGAAGCCGAATCCGCCTCCCCATCCCCAGAACGAAACGTAGGCGGGGGCCCAGAACGGGTTGTATCCCGCGTAAACTGGACCGGGCCACCAAGCCCACGCGCTGTTGTACCAGAACCAACGCCCGTAGTGATAAGGCGCCCATCCCCACGGCTCGTATCCGACCCACGTCCAGCCGTAATAAGGCTCCCAGACCCAGTTGCCGTCACGGTACGGAGCCCAGCCATCCGGCTCATTTGGAACCCACACGTCGCCGTAGTCAGGAACGTTTTGCCAATTTCCGTAGGCATCAAGGTCCTGAGTTCCGGTGTAACGACGATTCGTATGACGCCACGAGTTCGCGTCGCGGATGAGGTGATCGCGATCGCTGTTCCACTGATCCCACGCGTCGCGATCAGGAGCGGACGAAACCTTGTATTGGGCGGAGTTGATATCTCCGCGGATCGTGGCCATTTCACCTGCGTTAATCTCAGTGCTGCCCTGCGGAGTGGCGATCTGTGCCTGCCCCTGACGAACAATCACGAGCGTGTCGCCATCGGGACGAACTTCAATGCGGAATATGCCATCGTGATGCGCAGGATGCACGGCAACGTTCGGAGTGTCGATCTCGGGCTCGGCATCGCTGTCTTTGGAGAGCGTATAGTTCGCGATACCCTGGCTGAGCTGAATCTGAATGTTCTTATGAGTGAGATTCGCGATGTTAGCCTTCGAGTTCGGGCCGATGCGGAGAGTATTCGCGAAATCGAGTTGCAGTTCCGCGCGGGAATTGTCGCCGGTCGAAACCTTATCACCGGTCATTACGGGCTGATTGAGCGCGGCCGCCGACCAGTCGCCTGAGTCGCCGCGCTGTGTCGAGACGTCGCCGTGAATCAGGCTGACGCGGGCGACTCCCTGGTCGGTCTGCGCAGGAGCTTCGCCAGTCGGTCCGCCGGGCTGCGCTTCGGTCGGAGCGGCATTGGGATCGCCGGCGTCGGACGAATCCATCGGCTGCGAATCAGGCGATTGCGTGTTGGGAGGCTGCGCCTGTCCTATTTCCATCGGCGCGCTGGGCTGCTCTGAAGGTCCCGGCCCTTCATCCGTTGTCTGCGCGAATGCGCTGAGCGACAAAGCGCATAAAATGCCGAGTACCAGAACGGCCAGTTTTCCCGTGAGTTTTTTCATGACCCACCTCTTCGTATCGAAGGTGCGTGAATCCGTCTGCATAAAAGTCTCGGTAAACAAATGGCAACTGGTGGGCCAAATGTTGGACTGCCAGGCGCGTCCAAGCTCTTTGTTTTCAATATGCAAGAAGACGAATGGGGACACCCGTCGGGCGAAAATCCGCAGAATTGGCCGACCTCAGCCAAGACTGGTGGTTTTCGGCCACCCTAGGTTGAATTGGTGGAATCAGGCCGCCGACATCATTTCGGCGTACATACGGTGAAATGCATGGACGCCCTTTTCCTGCCTGGCACTGAACCGTCCGCGGGAATAGCTGCGCGAACGAAGATTCTTCTGGACCGCTTCGCAGATCGCGACGTCTTCGATCTGAATCTGCTCGCTGAAGTCGACGGACGCTTTGGCTGCGGACGACCTGTGATCCTTCTCGGGCAAATACCACTCAAAGATGGCCAATGAACGTTCCGGTTCCAGCGGCAGGACAATATTCAAAGACACGTTGTCGGGATAGCAGTTCAACATCCAATTAGGAAAGATCCAGAAATAGTCGGTGGTGAGGTCTTCGCGCGATTCTTTATAACGCCGAGGAGTGACGTCTCCCAACTGCTCTCCACGGATCGGGCTGAACTGGCGGACGTGGCGTTCGTGTGGTTCGACGACATAGGCGTTGTAATCGAGTTCGCGATTCAACCCGGGATGGACACTAGGCAGGTGATATCCCTCCAGATAGTTATCGACGTAGGTCTTCCAATTGCATTTCATGTCGTAGGTGCGGCGCTCGAAGAGCTTCATTTGCGCGAAAGGAAATTTCTCAACCTGCAGGGGAAGAGTTCCGAGACTCTGTTGCAGAGATGGGGCGTTCGCATCGAGGTTCACGAAGATCAGATTGAACCATTCTTCGGTGCGGACCGGAACAAGAGCAAAGTCTTCCGGGCGAAATCCATCGACGCCTTCGATTTCTGTCGCGCTGAGCAATTTGCCGTCGAGGCCGTAGGTCCAACCGTGATAGGCACAGCGAAAAAGTTTACGTGAGCCGCATCCCTCGGCGGCAGGGCCGGCGCGGTGGCGGCACACATTGTAGAAGCCCCGGAGACTGCCGTTGTTCGCGCGCGCAATGAGCAGAGGCTCTCCGACAAGTTCGGCGGTGAAGTAGTCTCCCGGCTTCGCAACCTGGCTTGCGTGCCCAACAACCTGCCAGGTGCGCGCGAAGATTCGTTCCTTCTCGATCGCGAATATTTCCGGATCCGTATAAAGCGATGCAGGCAGAGTCCAAGCCGTCGTGATGTCGGCGTCCACCTGAAAGAGATCTTTGCGGAGCAGTGCTTGCTGAGCGTTCATTAAGATCAACATTCTAGAGCGAAATTGAAGTTTTTGTGCTCCTGAGCGGTGCCGGTCGGGGAAGAAACCCATTTTCAACCCTAAGCCAGAACACAATCGCGAATGACGCGAATTGTCATGGACCCGACGGATTTTGCCAGTACTAACCGGAAAAGCCGAGAAGTGAAGAACGCCCCGGATGTTACCTCACATTGAAAACAAAGTGGCTACGCGCAGAGTAGTCGAAACTAAGGTAACTGGCTGCTTTGGAGTAGTAAGTGCAAATATTAGACACAACTGGGGTATCCAACACCAGCAAATCTAGAGTAGCAAATGATAGAGGGCCAAAAAAAAGATGCGTAAACAGAAGGGCTTCTCGCTGATCGAATTGCTGATCGTCGTGGCGATCATCCTGATCATCGCAGCGATCGCAATTCCGAACTTGATCCGTGCGCGTATGTCGGCCAACGAGTCATCCGCCGTGGGCTCCGTACGTAGCATCAACACTGCTGAAATTTCGTACAACGCTGCGTATCCGTCTGTTGGCTTCGGCACTTCGCTGGCAATTCTGGGCAGCCCCGCGACTGGCACCTGCACTCCGACCACCGCGAACGGTTGCTTCATTGACAGCGTTCTGTCGTTAGGCACGAAGAGCGGATATCTCTTCACGCTGGCCGCCACGGGTGGACCGCCGCAGACCAGCTACCAG
>DATEJO010000244.1:0-15410 GCA_035277905.1 Candidatus Sulfotelmatobacter sp. | reverse complement strand
CTGCTCAGCGAGTCTGGCGTGCGCGAGTTTTATCAGCGGGCCTACCGCGAGTGCGCCATCATCAACTCGCGGACCTTTCCTCCGCCGCGTGCGATTCAGGAGCTGGTGCAGGCCTGGAAGCAGCTGCGCAAATGGCGCAGGCCGTGAATTTCCGGTTCATTTCTGCCCGGTTACGAACGCTTTCCGTGCAATCGAATCCCGATTGTTCGTTCCAACTACGGATGCTAGGCTCGAAGTAGTGGCCTCGATCGCCAATCCGTTGAAGTCCGCCTCGTCGGCCGGACGTGTCTTTGAATGGCTGCAGTCGGCAACGGCTGAAGTCTGGGTGAAGTTTCTGCTGTCTCTGATTGGACTGGGACTCGCCTTTGGCGCGGCGCTGTTTTCTACGATCTCGCGAGATGCCGGGAACGTGCTCGCGACGGTGATCCTGGCCTCGACGTCGCTTTTGCTGGCTACTATGGTGGGGCTGGTCACCGTGCCCTACCTGGCGAAACGCGTCGCCGTGGAACGCCTGCGCGAAAGCTTCGACTATGACATCACGCGCGCGGGAATTGTTTACATTTTGCTGACGCTGGTGATTGGGATTGCCGCCCTGAACACCGGCAACAATCTGCTTTACATCGTGGTTGCGGCGATGCTCGCGGCCATGCTGGTCTCGGGATACGTTTCCGCGTGGATGCTGCGCTATCTTGAACTCGATATCAAGATGCCGGAGCACGTTTTTGCCGGACGCCCGGTGTTTGGGCGGATCGTGCTGGAAAATCCGCGACGTTTCCTGCCGTCGTTTTCGGTGCGCGTCGTTTCGACACAGAAGAAGCGGAAGAAGGTCACAAAGCAGTGGCAATGGGAGGCGACCACGTTCGCTTTCCCGTACAACCGGCCTCCCGAAGAGCAGTGGCTACGGTTGCCGGACCGCAAACTTCGCCGTGTCACAGTATTGCCCCCGCCACCGGGAATTTTCGAGGGCATGGCGTACTTTCCCTTTGTGCCGCCACAAACGGAGATGTCGGCCGACTTGGAATTGAACTTTGACCAGCGCGGATGTTATCGCGAAGACAGCTTCGGCGTCGCAACGCGCTTTCCGTTTGCGTTCTTCACCAAGACGCGTCACGTCGCGCTGCGCAGGGAAGTGCTAGTTTATCCGCACATCGAGCCCGCAGAAGAGGTGCTGCAGATTCTTCCGGTGATCCGCGGCGAGTGGGAGAGCTTTGTGCGCGGGCGCGGCTCCGATCTCTACCTCATTCGCGAATACATGCCGGAAGATTCGGCGCGGCACGTGGATTGGAAGGCGACAGCGAAATCGGGATCGCTGAAAGTCCGCGAATTCACGCGCGAAGATGAGCGCCGCGTGCGCATTGTCTTCGACAATCCCGAACGCGGACTGATTTCCGATGACGCTTACGAGCGCGCCGTCGATCTGACCGCGTCGCTGGCATGGCACTTCTCCACGCAGGAAGCCGACGTTTCGTTCATGATTGCCGGACGCCCGCGGACTCGCGACATTCATGAGTTCCTGGGATGGCTGGCGGTGATTGAGGCGTGCTCGCGAGAGAAGGATGTTCCCGCAGATCCGCTGCAAGCCATCACGCACGAAGACGCGGACGACTACAACATCATCCTTACCGCGCGTCCGCGAACGAATCTGCCGCGGGCGCTGTGGAACTCGTCGTACTTCGTCTCGATCGGCGGAACGGATTCATCCAGCCGCTAGGGAACTGGGCGATACTCGCCGGTCCATTTTTCTTCTTCCCCAACCTTTTTTTCTTTTCTTACATCTGGAATTGGGCATATACTCGCGCCCCGGTAGATGCTTTTGGGACCCTGTTCGCAACTCCCCCACCCAGGAGGCATCCGTGCTCATCTGTGATCTGATCAAGAATCAGGACACCTTTATGGCGGACCTTGGCCATACGGTCCTCGAAACCGTGTGCGCCATGGTCGAGCGCAACATTGGCGCGGTTCCCGTCATTCACAACGGAAAGCTGGTCGGAATCTTTTCCGAGCGCGACCTGATGCGGCGCGTAGTGGCCGAGGGCCGCGATCCGCGCACCACCTGCATGGCCGAGGTCATGACCGACGACCCACTAACCATAAATACGCGTGAAGATATCGAAAGCTGTCTGGCGCTGATGCGTCGGCACGGTTTTCGCCATCTTCCGGTCTGCCATGAAGGTCAATTGGTGGGAATGGTGTCGCTGCGCGACATTCTGTTGCACGATCTGAATGAGAAGGATGACGAGGTGCGCATGATGCGCGCCTATATCCACTCGATGCCGGACGCGTAGGCGAGCGGCGGGGCAAGATCGGCTCCCCGGCCAAGCACGAAGCGCGCGCGGGATATCTCAATTGCACGATAAGGCAACCCCTCAGGAGCTCAAGCGCCGTCTCCACCCGTGGGCGCCTGATAACCGCTGCCGAAAATCGAGAGTTAGGCAGCTAACCCCTCGAGTGCCATCCCCTAGCACGAAGGTAACTTGCCCCCCTGTCCCCTAGACGGTAACGTTACTGAGGATTACCTCAGTACATTGAACGGCAGGTACGCAGGGGGCTACCTTTGAGTACCGGCTGTACATGCGCGCTTTGTAAAGAAAAACTAACATCGGCTTTCCGTTCGAGAATCACAGAATTTCTGTTGTTACGTCGTGCGCCACAGGCATGAGCGAGAGACTCAAGATTTTGTACTATGCGCTCTGGATCGCTCACCCCCTGCTTCAGGTGGGCATCGCTACCTTTATGGTGCGGCGCAAACTCGCGCGCCAATTCAAATTCTTCTTCGCTTACATCATCACGCAGTTAGTCAGTTTTGCCATCATTTTTCCCGCTTACGTTTACAGCTACAGCACGACGTTGACCTACTATGTGTACTGGAGCTGCATGGCCATCAGCGTCGCCCTGGGATTCATGGTGATTCACGAAGTGTTTGTCGATGTGTTCCGCTCCTTTCACACCTTGCGCGATCTCGGAACAGTGCTCTTCAAATGGGCCGGACTGGTAATGCTGCTGGTGGCGGGAGTAGTTTCAGTATCGACGAATTCATCGGCGGTTCCGCCGCTCTACCAGGCCATCATTACGTCGCAGCGCTGTGTACGGATGATCCAGGTAGGGATGGTCTTGTTCCTGCTCTTCTTTGCTCACTATGTTGGCGTGAGCCGCAGGCAACACAGTTTCGGAATCGCACTCGGCTTCGGATCGTTCGCTGTGGTCGAGTTGCTCTTGATCTGCTCGTGGGTCGGCAATCACTTGTCCGGGCCGTGGACGAGCATCCTGAACATGACCGCCTACAACTGCAGCCTGGGATTATGGCTGGGTTATGTCGCGGTGAAGCGACCGGCGCGCGACCTCACGCATTCGTTGCTGCAACCGCAGCGCTGGGAGCAGAGCCTCTCCGATATTCATCATCCAGTGCCGGCCGATTCGTTGATCCCGATGTTCGAGGGTATGGTGGATCGAGCGCTATCCCGCACACAGCCGGACAACTCTCCGGTTACAGCCAAGGCTGCCTCGGCCGCTCAAGGCGCCGGGGGATCGGGCGGGTTTTCCGGGCTGGGTTCCGGCACATTCCGCTCGAAGAGCTAGTTGGCAAGCGGCAACTTAGTCCGTACTCTCCGAAATCGCATCCTGCTTCTTTTGACGTTGTCTCCAGCTCGGGCAGACCTTGTCCGGATTTTGTAAATTGGTGTGCAATCCTCTGCGACCCGTCGAATCTCCAGAAAAGTCGGAACGGAAGATAACGTAAGTGCTTGTTATCTAGAGGTTTGTGCTTACTTATCGGGTGATAAATCGGGTGTGGAAAAAGAGGCGTGAACTGATGGTTGCAATCTATTGCATAGCAATTCTTGACAAGTGGCCTATAATGCCTGTCCGCGCGAAAGTACCCTTGCACGGGAACTCTAGCGCGGACAGGAGACGAACCCATGAAACGTGCAATCAGGCTAGCAATCCTGATGGTAGGACTTGTGGGCACCTTTATGGCAGCTGCCGTCCAACAGGTTCCAGCCGCTGACGGCGGTCCGCTTATTCTGTGCCCACCCAAAACGCCAAACTGCAACACAACCCTGCCCCCGCAGTAAAGCGTAGGCAGGCGGTAACTGCAAGGTCACCAAAGTAACCTGTCGTAACTGTACTCTGGGCCGAAAAATAAGGTTCTGCAATCTTCGGGCTGACGGGCCTCATACTAACCCGCCGGCCCTTTCTTTTTGTGTCGGGTGAATCCGGTATCTGTTCAGCAGCGCGAGAGGGATGACTCCAACTCGTCTGCACTGAAAACCGGCGGCTGGCAGGTCGATCCCGAACAGATGACGGCGAACGACTTTCCCGCGTGCAATTGCGGAAGATGAGGGATGGTTTCCGCCAGAGCGGGCGGCAGATTTTCCGCAACAGCATGGCTGGGCGGAATCCGGAGAGTCGTCTTGCGGAATGCGAATGGCGCCATCGCTGCGGCATACAGTTCGTCAGCGGCAGCAGAGTCTTTTTCGTTTGCGATGACCACGACCTGTACGGGACTTTCCAGGAAATGCACCACTGCGATTCCAAACGTCGCGGCGAAGATTCCGAATTGTTCGACCACGCCCACGAAAGTCTCCAGAGTCTGTTCGGCTTTCTCGCGATAGCCGGCAGCGCCCGTGTAGTGATACATGCGCATCAGGGCGATTGCTGCCATTGGATTGCCGGCCGGCGTGGGCGTGTCCTGCAGCGGCTTGCGCGGCGTGGCCAGCACGCCCAACTTCGCCGGGCCGGGCTCGCTGTCGAAGAAGCCTCCGGAGGTCGCGTCGAAAAAGCGCGCGATCATCTCGTCTGTGATCGACTTCGCGAATTTGTAGTAGCTGAGATCTGAGGTCGCCTCATACGCATCGAGGCAAGCGAGAGCAGTGAAGGCATAGTCGTCGAGCATGCCGGGGACATCGCGATGCACAGCTTCCGGATCGGAATAGGCAACCACGTGCATGAGCGCATGGGCCTTCTCTTCGTGCTTCCACGCGACGCTCAACAACCGATCGAGCGTGCGCAGGGCGAAGCGCCGTGGCTCGTCGAGCTTGAGAACGCGCGCTGCTTCCAGATACGCCGAGACGCACAGGCTGTTCCAGCCAACGTAAACCGTCTTATCGATATAGGGCGTCGGACGCTGCAGGCGCGCCGCGTACATCTTCTTCTTGGCCGACTCTAATAGTTCGACGACGCGCTCGGGAGAAAGCGTCATTCGCTTCGCGATTTCGTCGATCGACGCGCGGACATAAAGAACGTTCTTGGCGGAATTGTGATGCATCTCGCCAATTTCGTTGATGTCATAGCGTAGAGACGCAACTTCAGCTTCTTCCTCGGTGAGAACGGCGCGGGTTTCATCCAGAGTCCAGGTGAAATAGTCGCCGTCGTCGTCCATGTTGATGTCGGCATCCTGCGAGGCGTAGAAGCCGCCGCGCTCGCGGTCGCTGAGCCACTCGTCCATCCAGCGGATGATGTCGCGCGCAACGTCGGCAAAGAACGGCGCGCCCGTTGCCTGATACGCGTGGACATAGTTCTTCAGCAGTTCCGAATTGTCGTAGGACATCTTCTCGAAATGCGGAACGACCCAGCGCTCGTCGACCGAGTAGCGATGAAATCCTCCGGCAAGCTGGTCGTAGACGCCGCCGTTTGCCATGTGCTCGAGCGTGGTCACGATGAGTTCGCGAAGAGTGTCTTTGCCATGCGCGTAGCGGTCAATCAGCAGATCGAGAATCGAGGGATGCGGAAATTTCGGCGCCTGCCCGAAGCCGCCGTTGCGCGGGTCGAACATGCGGTGCGCGGATGTCTGCATTGCGTCGATGATCGCGTCGGAGATTTTTCCATCGCGTCCGGCAAAAGATTCGGACTGCGCAATCGCCGACTCGACCATTTGCGATTGCTCCACTACATCCCCGTGCTTCTCTTTGTATGCATTGGCAATGCTCAGCAGCACTCGCCGGAAACTAGGGCGTCCGTAGCCATCGTTCGGAGGGAAGTAGGTTCCGCCATAGAACGGCTTGCCATCGGGCGTGAGAAAGGCGGTGAGGGGCCATCCGCCTTGTCCGCTGACGGCCTGCACCGCGGCCTGGTAGCGGCTGTCAATATCGGGACGCTCATCGCGGTCAACTTTCACGGCGACGAAGTGCTCGTTCACGATGGCGGCGACTTCGGGATCGTCATAGGACTCACGGTCCATGACGTGGCACCAGTGACACCACACGGCGCCGATGTCGAGCAGCATGGGCTTGTTCTCGCGGCGGGCCGTGGCAAAGGCCTCTTCTCCCCATTCATGCCACTGAATCGGCTGATGCATGGCGGAGCGCAGATATGCCGACGAGGCATGCGCAAGCGAGTTGAGGGAGGCCGTTTTCGTCATCCTTTGAGTCTACCGCGTCTGGTTGAGGGGAGATAATGGACCAGTCTTGCAGGGACAAACGCGGCCTTGGAGCGATTCCATTGGGAGAAATTGAATCGGCGTCCGTCGCGGATTAGCGGTTGCGTGTTGAGTTCTTACATAGTCTGATTCCAGCCCGTTTCAAATCACATCGTTCCGTGATCGAAGTCACCGAAATCTGTGCAGTGCGGTGAGAGCATGTGCCGCGTGCTCGCCGTAGCTGGCGGCGAGCTGTTGCTGGCGCCTTTTGTGCCAGTTGAGGCCGGGGCGGTGGCCGCGTAGGTCTGCCGTTCTTCCGCGCCCCGGCGCGATCACCCAGATTGCGCCGGATTTTTCCAGACCAGCTTGGCGGATGGGAACGGGACGCCTTTTCCGGAAACTCCACCGCCAGACAAGATCAAGGCCCTGTCGCGGACGAAGATCCCGCGTAAGGGAGGAGAAGTTTGAGGAGATCGCTTCTCTCAGAGGAGAAAGCGGTCCTGTACTTGTTCCAGTCCCAGGTGGAAAACAAGGAGAAGCAACATGAAGCAGGGCGTGCAGAACTTTATCAGACGTTATGGACTCGTCTTCGCGATCGTCAGCTTGCTCAGCCTCGCCGCAGTCAGCGCCTTCGGCCAGGCCATTGATGGAAACGTGGTAGGAACGGTCACGGATGCGTCCGGAGCCGCGGTAGTCGGAGCCGAGGTGACGGCGACCAATGTGGCGACAAACATCACAGCATCGACCAAGACCGGCGCTACCGGGGATTATCGATTCGACCACCTGCTTCCCGGTACTTACCGGATCAACGCGAGAGCGACTGGATTCAAGACCATCAACGAGCAGGTCGATGTCGAGGTCAACAAGACTGCGACGCGCAACGTGATGCTCACGCCTGGCGCAACGAGCGAGACGATCGAAGTTTCGGGAACGCCTCCGACACTGGACACCACGACGGCGCAGATTCAATCGACCTACGAAACACGCGAGACGCAGGATTTGCCGACCGCATCGGTCGGACTCGGCGTTCTGAATCTGTCATTGCTGCAGGCCGGCGTTGGCAGCACCGGCGGATTGGGAGCGGGCTCAGGCCCAAGCATTGGCGGGCAACGGCCTCGCGACAACAACTTCACGATTGAGGGCACGGACAATAACGATAAGGGTGTCACCGGACCGCTCATCTATGTTCCGAACGACGCAGTGCAAAATTTTTCCGTGTTGCAGAATCAATTCAGCCCCGAATTCGGTCACTCGAATGGCGGGCAGTTCAACACGATTGTCATCAGCGGCACGAACAGCTATCACGGCCGCCTTTATGAGTACTTCCAGAACCGCAACCTGAATGCCCTGGATACTTCGTTGTCGAACCAGGGAATCACTACGATGCCACGCTACGACAACAACCGGTTCGGCGGACAGGTCGGCGGTCCAGTAATTAAGGACAAGCTGTTCTTTTTCGCCAACTTCGAATACAACCCGGTCGGCGAGGCAACTTCGTCTGGTTCTGTAATTTGTGCTCCCACCTCAGCGGGATATACCGCTCTTCTCGGCGTGCCGGGAGTCTCATCCAGCAATGTGCAGGGTCTTCAGCTGTATGCGCAGGCACCGAGTGCTGATGCCTCGGGGAAATGCAAGCAGCTTACTGTGCAGGGCACGAGCGGCGGCCCGGTACCCATCGAAATCGGCATCTTGCCCGTCATCGCCCCCAACTACCTCAATACGCGCGCTCTGGTTACGTCGATGGATTACAACCTGAGCGACAGGGACCAGATCCGCGGACGTTACATCTACAACAAGCTGGTTACGCTGGACAACCTCGCCCAACTGGGAACCTTCTACACTCCATTTCTACAGCCCTATCACATCGTGTCTCTGAGCGAATATCACACGTTTTCGGGTTCTCTCGGGAACGAATTCCGTGTCGGGTTCACCCGCACTGCGCAGGATTACACGGTGCCGGGCGGCTCATTGGCGAAGTTCCAGAATCTTGATGCCTTCCCGAACCTGACCATTGATAACCTCGGGGGACTGAATGTAGGTCCCGACCCGAATGCTCCGCAGTATGCAGTGCAGAACAACTACCAGGCGATCGACAACGTTTCGTGGGTGAAAGGAAACCACACGCTGAAGTTTGGAATTGAAGGGCGAAAGAATATTTCGCCGCAGCTTTTCATCCAACGTGCCCGCGGCGATTATGACTGGACTACTCTGCAGGGATTCGCCCTGGACCAGACTCCCGATCATATTGCCGAGCGCAGCTTCGGCAGCGCCGGGTATTCGGGAGATCAGTATGGAATCTTCTGGTTCGTGAACGACATCTGGAAAGTCCGTCCAAACTTCAGCCTTAACCTAGGATTACGGTATGAGTACACCAGCACGCCATTTGGCTGGACGCAACAGGCTCTGAACAGCGTGGCGGACGTTCCCGGGCTGATCACGTTCGCTTCCCCTGCGGCACCAACGAAAGACTTCATGCCGCGCATCGGTTTCGCTTACTCCCCGGGCCGCAGCGGAAATACCTCAATCCGCGGCGGCTTTGGGCTGGGATATGACGTTCTGTATGACAATATCGGGACGCTGGCGCGGCCTCCTCAGATCGGATCAACGGTTGATTGCCCAGGAGGTACGGGTTGCCCCACGGGAGGCTTCCTGGCCGGCGGCGGCATTCCACCGCAAAATCTGAGCGGCATCACCGTGCTTGATCCGGCGACGGCAAGGGCCAATACCTCAGCGTTCCTTCCGGCGAACGTGAAATATCCGTATGCGGAATCATGGAACTTTGGCATCCAGCACGTATTCAAGTCGAACTATACGGTGGATGTACGTTACGTGGGCAGCCGGGGCGTGGACCTCAACGTCCAGAACCGTCTAAACTTTATTCCGGGCATTACCGCGGCGACGGCAGTTCCCACCTATCTCCAGGCGCCAACACAAGCGACTCTCAACGGCCTAACGAACGCATGGGCACAATGCGATCCCACCGCGATCATTACGCTGAACGGATTAGCGGTGTGCCAGAACATGTCGTTGAGCAACGGAGGCTATGGAGACGCCCCTGGCACGCTATCGTACGGCTATAACGATACCGGCGTTCCGCCGGGCGGCGGCTACGACCCGGTATATTACGACGCCGGGTTCTACTCCTCGATCACCGCGTATGAGCCTTGGGGAGCTTCCACCTACCACGGCTTGCAAACGCAGCTGAACCGCCGGTTCTCGAATGGCTTGCAGTTCCAGGTTGCTTGGACCTGGAGCCACACCATCGACAACAGCACGGCCGATTTCTTCTCGACCGTGATTTCGCCGCGGCGTCCGCAGGATTTCCGCGATCTTCCCGCCGAGCGCAGCAATTCAATTCTCAATCACGCTCATCGGCTGACACTCACGTCGATTTACGATGTCCCCTGGTTCAGAAGCAATCCGAACTGGTTCATGAAGAACGTACTCGGGAATTTCGAGTTCGCGCCCGTTTACACGTACGAGTCTGGACAATGGGGCACGGTGCAGAGCGGTGTCGATACAAATTTGAACTATGACGCTGCCGGTGACCGGGCGATTTACAATCCAGCGGGCGTCAAAGGAACAGGCAGCGACGTATACGGTCTGGTTGCCACCAGCGGGCCACAAGCCGGCAACATCGTGGCGTACCAGGCGGTGAATCCTAACGCCCAGTATATTCTGGCGCAGCAGGGAACCATCGCTACCTCCAGCCGGAATACCCTACAAACACCCGCAATTAATAACTGGGACATCACCGCGATGAAACATATCGCGGTCACGGAACGCTTGCGGGTCGACTTCCTGGCACAGGCGTTTAACCTGTTCAACCACCCGCAATGGGTTACGGGGTCCCTCAACAACGTGAACAATATCAGCGATACGACTGGCTTTGAAGAATACTTCAGGCCGAATTCGGCGAATTTTAACATCGCGAGGACCACGTTCCCCAGCAATGCGCGAACGATGCAACTCGGATTGAAGTTCATCTTCTAAACGCAACTGATCGGATCACGGGAGGCTCGCAATGAGCCTCCCTTTATTTTTTGGGGTCATTTTCAGGCCAAGCTGAATTCTTACTCTTTCCAGCCGTACAGATTTTTGTCGGATTGCATTTCGAGCCGCTGCGACTCAGAATGTCGTACATCTCTCGCTGTATTTGTTGCATCTTTCAACATACAATTGCGGTCTCGATCTGAAATCCTTGCCAGTGGGGAAATATCTGATGAGTCTCCGCTCTGTTCGATCGGCTTCTGCCTTCATCTTTGTACTGATTCTTGTACTGACGTCTCTCGGGCTCGCGCAGGAAACTGTGGCCACGATCTCCGGCACCGTGACTGACAGTTCCGGAAAGCCGGTGGCAAACGCGAAAATCTCTGCGGCGAATAAAGTTTCCGGGCAGTCTGCGGAGGCGGAGACAGACTCCGATGGACACTATGCGATCCCGAATCTCGCTCCCGGAGATTACGAGGTCACCGCCGCAGACGATGGAAACAACGCGACTGGGGCTGTGAGTGTGGCGGCCGGGGCCCAGCAGACGCTGAACCTTGCGCTCGCGCCGAACCAAGCTCCGTCGCAGAGCTTTCCCAGCGCGCCATCGCCGCAGAAGTCGGAACCGCAGTCGACGGAGCCGTCGCTTTCCGATCTGGGCTTCGCGCCGACGGAGATCAAGGCTAATCCCAGAGAGCAGGCGCTCCTCGACAAGCGCACCCACATGCTGAAAATCCATCAGCGCATGGGACTGATTACGACGATCCCCATGATCGCAACGGTGATCACGTCGCTGCAAGCGGGCGGCCACAAAGAAGACAGCGCCACGCGCGATTTGCACGTCGCGCTGGGTTCGCTGACCGGAGATTTGTATGGCATCACGGCGTATTACGCGATCCGCGCGCCGAAAATCAAGGGCACAGAGACGCGCGGACAAATCAAATTCCACAAGGCAATGGCGTGGATTCACGGGCCGGGGATGATCCTGACGCCGATTCTGGGAGCGATGGCCTTTTCGCAGAAAAATAACGGCGAGAAAGTGCACGGACTAGCCGCGGCGCACGGACCGGTTGCGATTGTGACTGCCGGGGCGTTTGGAGCGGCCTTGCTGTCGGTTTCGTTGAAGTTTTAGGGACGTGCCTGGGGCTTCTGGCGGGGCTAGTCAAAATTTAATAAGAATCTATGATCAGAAAATTATTCCCCTGCTTTTTATTTCTTCTGTTTGCAGTGTCGGTCTCATTTGCCGCCGATACAACATGGGCGCTCAAACAAAGCACGCTGACGTATCATGTTTCGCACCCGCTGCACCAGTCGGAGGGCGTCAGCCACGCGGCGCGAGGGAAGGGAATCTGCCACGAAGGACAATGCGATTTCCTGATTGCCGTTCCGGTTAAGACGTTCGACTCGGGCGACAGCAATCGCGATTTGCACATGGTGCAGGTGACGCGCGGCGCGGAGTATCCGATGGTGACAGTGCGCACGAAGCTTCCCGAAGCGGCCGCGAATCAATCGACCATCAATGCCGATCTTGAAATTCAGTTCGCCGGGCAGACGGCGCACTATTCGCAGGTTCCATTCCAGGTGACGACCGAGGGAAACGAAAAGCACATCACCGGAACGATCCCCGCGAAACTCACGGATTTTAAGATTGAGCCGCCATCGCTGCTGACGATGCCGGTGAAGAACGATGTTCCAATCCGCGTTGACATGACGTGGGCGCCGCAGTAGTGGGCGCCGAGGACTTTCCCGTTCTGAAAGAAGCTGTTACGATAGTTGTGTCTTGATCGTTGGTGAGGTATTCAAGACCTTCCGAAAGCGCGAAACCGCGACTCAGTGGCGATAGCGCTCCTCGTTGATTTGGCGTGGGGACGTAGTTCAGTTGGTTAGAACGCTGCCCTGTCACGGCAGAGGCCGCGGGTTCGAGTCCCGTCGTCCCCGCCATTCCTTTCATCATCATTGGCCGAGTGCTCAGCGTGTGTCTCTATCCTCCTCGGCATGCGCGGGGACGCCTGTCGACCTCAATCCACGATGAATAGCTTTGCGCCGGTTGCCGTTGAGGAGCGATGCGCGTCGGCATTGTCGGCGACCTGGTAGCTCATGCCGGGCTTGAGGGTGAATCTCCTTCCATCTTTCAGTTCTGTGTCGAGCTGACCTTCAAGGCATAGCAGTATGTGACCTTTGCTGCACCAGTGATCCGCCAGATATCCGGGGGTGTACTCGACCATGCGAACACGGACCTCAGCGAACGTTTGTGTTTGCCAGTACGATGTGCCCGTTTCGCCTTTGTGCTCGACGCGCTCAACGCCAGCCCAGTCGGTTAGGGCGAACGGGATGCCAGTCATTTGCATTCGCGACTCCTTGAGAAGAAAAGAAAGGATAACAGGCAGCCCGGGAATCAATTGCTTACTCGACGACTCTCAGGGAGAGGTTTTTCATCTGCTGGACTGGATGATCAGGATGCTGCCGATCACAATCAAGCCGGCATACACAAAACGGAAAAAGCGATGGCCGCTCAGGCGGCGATTGATCGCGCGGCCGAGCAGGATCGCGACTGCGACTGCCGGCAGCGAAAAAACAAAATAGCGGGTGATGGCGGCGTTCCAGAGTCCGGCAGCAGCGTAGCCTGCCAGCCCCATAAGACTCGCGGGCAGGAAGTATCCCTGCAGGGTCGCTCGAAAATGTTGGGGAGACCATCCTCGCAGAGCGCCGTATATGGCGAGGGGTGGGCCATTCATGCCGTAGGCTCCGCCGAGAATGCCGGCGAGAAATCCGCAGCCGAAGAGCAGCCCGCGGTGATCCGCCGGTAGATGCCGCGGCTTTCTGGCTGCCAGTGAATAGATGGAAAACGCCGCGATGAGAAGGCCGAGAAGGGATTTGACGACATGTTCATTGCCATGCGCCAGCAGCAGGATGCCGACCGGGATGCCTGGAAGCGACGAAAGGATCAATCCCGAGGCACTGCGCACTTCTACGTGCCGCCAGTCTTGCGCGATAACAACCGCCGCCACGATCACTGAAAGCATAACTGCCAACGGAGCCGCGACTGTAATCGGGATGCGTATGGCCAACAGTGGAACTGCAACGAGCGCTTCGCCGAATCCGAGAGACGAGCGAATGAGGGTCGCGATAAAGACGACTCCGATGACATAGGCCATTGCAGGAGCCAGCGGGTTACCGACAATGATGTGCAATCGTTCTAGATTACAGAAGCCTGGAGTTTAAGAGGAGACGTCTTAGGGATTTCTCGATTCCGGGCAGGGAAGCGCCGAGTCTCGGGAGAACAAGGAACCCAAAGAGAATCAGCAGCGCACGCGATCAATCGACCTTGACGGTGACCGCAACGTCGAGCTTTGAATAGTACTTCTTCACATCGGCGGCGCCGTACTTCGCGCGGAACTTGTCGGCAATTGACTTCACCGTGGCGGCATCGGTCACGGGAATCGCTTTGAATTCTTCTTCAGTCATCGCGGCCCTGATGCGTATCGCGAGATTGTTGACAACGTTCTTGTACCACTGCGTGGACGATCCCTGGACTGGCAGCAGATAGAGCGTGTCGCCTTCGAATACGAACCAGACAGGATTGGTGATGGCACGTCCGGACTTTCTGCCGGTGACGGTGATGTGGATCTCGTGAACTCGGGAGAGGTGATCTTTCAGAGTGGTGGTCTTAGTCGGCATGTGCGCCTCCTGCTGGAACTGCGGGGTTGCGTTTTGCGGTCGATTTTAGGAATGCAAGTAGTTCTGCCTTGTTCGCACTTCTGATTCGGTTTTTGTGTCTCGGGTTTGTACGTGGTTATCAGGGTAGCTGGATTCTCCCGCTATTTCCGATATTGCTCGTCGGTGACATGCTCCATCCATTCCACTACCTTGCCGTCCTTCTTTTCCTGAATGGCGATGTGAGTCATGGCGGTGGTTGGCGTAGCGCCATGCCAATGCTTCTCGCCGGGAGCGAACCAGACCACGTCTCCCGGACGAATCTCTTCGAGCGGGCCGCTCCAACGCTGAGCCCAGCCGCATCCAGCCGTGACGATGAGAGTCTGTCCGAGCGGATGCGTATGCCATGCGGTGCGCGCGCCCGGTTCAAACGTAACGCTGGCACCTTGAACGAACGCTGGGTCCGGCGCCTGAAACAGGGGATCGATACGGACCGTGCCCGTGAACCAGTCAGAAGGCCCCTTCGCGGAAGGCTGCGAGCCGGCGCGTTTGATTTCCATGGATTGAGTCCTTTCTGTCGTGAGCTATGTCGTTGCGCGAGGCAGCACCCGGAACCTCAATAGCGTTCCCAAGCCACCCGCCAATGTTCATTCGGGTCCGGCGATTTCACGATCAGTTGCTTGCCGGAGAGTTCGTACACCCGCTTCAAGTCTTTGCCGATAAGACTCCGGACTAACGCGCCTTCGACGTGGAAGGTGAAAGTGTGAGAGTCGTCGATCTGATATCGGCCGAAAGAGGCCTCGTATCCGCCCTGCGAGTATTGCACCGGGGCAGCCTTAGCGGTGGGCTGCAGATTGCGATACATCACCTGGACGGACATATGTCCGTCGGGCGTGTAAACGAGCAGTCCCGTGCAATCGGCCTGGTGGATGTGGCCATCGGCATCAGGTTCCTCCAGCGAAAGCAGCCGCCATGCTCCGACGAAGCGGTCGCGAACAACTGGACTACGATCGCGCGGTCCAGCCAAGGGCGTAAGCGCGAGCGCCGCTGCAGAGAGCGTTACTGCAACGAGCGAGAATAGTTTCTTCACGGTCTGTCTCCTCGCCGCTGACACATTGTTAGCGGTTGACCAGCTTCTGCATTTCCTCGGGATAGCGCGCGCCTTGCACCGGGATCTTTGAAGCTGCAGTCTCGAGCTGGCGAAGATCTTCGGGTGTAAGTTCGATGTTGGCCGCTCCGAGATTCTCTTCGAGGCGATGTAGTTTGGTCGTGCCCGGGATCGGAACGATCCACGGTTTCTGCGCGAGCACCCAGGCGAGAGCGATCTGCGCATTCGTCGCCTTCTTCTGTCGCGCAAACTTGCCGATGACATCAACCAGGGCGTGATTGGCTTTGCGGTTCTCTTCCGAGAAGCGAG
>DATEJO010000243.1:0-7026 GCA_035277905.1 Candidatus Sulfotelmatobacter sp. | reverse complement strand
AAGCACGAACAATCCTGCGATGAAGACCGACTCGGCGACCTTGCCATCTTTATTGGTCGTGGTCTGGAAGGACTGTCCCGGAGAGTCGGAGAAGCAATTCAGGTTGAGGCAGTCGTTCCAGTCGGCGCGGCCAATCAGCGGCAGGCCATGAGGTCCGAGGCGATCGAGAGTGTAGCGGAAGCTGCGCTGCAGGTGCTCGTAGAGAGGCTTCTCTGATCCCGGCTCGTTGTCGTACGGAACCGCCTCCTCGAGAATTTTCCAGTCGCCCGTTTCTTTGATGTACGCGCCGACACCGAGAATCAACCAGTGCGGATCGTCGTTGAATCCGCTGCCGACGTCGTTGTTTCCGCGCTTGGTGAGCGGCTGATACTGGTGATATGCGCCGCCAGTAGGCAATTGCGTGGCGGCCAGATCGAGAATGCGCTCACGTGCGCGCTCTGGAACCATGTGGACGAAGCCGAGAAGATCCTGATTGGAATCGCGGAAGCCGAGTCCTCGCCCGATTCCGGATTCATAGAACGATGCCGAGCGCGACATATTGAAGGTCGCCATGCACTGGTAGGCATTCCAGATATTCACCATGCGATTGGTGTGCACGTCCGGAGTATCCACCTGGAAAATTGCGAGCAGTTCATCCCAGTATTGGCGCAGGTTTTCAAAGGCAGCGTCGGCGTTTGCCTGAACCAGATAGCGGCTGAGCACGCATTTTGCTTTCTTCTTGTTCAGGGTCTGTGAATCTGGCGGATCGAATTTCTGGTCGCGCGGATTTTCCTGATATCCCAGGACAAAAACAATCTGGCGGGACTCCCCCGGCTGGAGCATCAGATTGACCTGATGCGAGCCTATTGGCGCCCATCCATGCGCGACCGAATTGCAGGCCATGCCACCTTCAACTACCGCAGGGTTATCCCAGCCGCGATACGGACCGAGGAACTTATCGCGCTGCGTGTCGAAGCCCGCAAGTTTCTCAGAGCAGGCGAAAAATGCGAAATGGTCGCGCCGTTCGCGATACTCGGTCTTGTGGTAGATTACTCCGTCTTCGACCTCGACTTCGCCGATGTTGAAGTTGCGTTGGAAGTTGGTCGAGTCGTCCTGCGCGTCCCAGAGGCAAAATTCGATCGCGGAGAAGATTGAAAATTCTGCGGGCTCTTTGCGGTGATTGGTAACCGTGAGTTGCCAGACCTCGAGATTTTCGTCGAGCGGCACAAAATAGCGAGTGCAGGCCTCCACACCTTTGTACTGTGAACCAATCGTGGTGTAACCCATGCCATGGCGGCAGGAATAGTTTTCCAGTTTGTGCTGAGTGGGTTGCCAGGATGGAGACCAGAACTCGCCGGAAGCGTTGTCGCGGAGATAAATGTATCGTCCACCGAAATCGAAGGGCGCGTTGTTGTAGCGATATCGAGTCAAGCGGCGTAGACGAGCGTCGCGATAGAAGGAATATCCGCCTGCAGTATTGGAGATGATTCCGAAATAGGCTTGGCACCCTAGATAGTTGATCCAGGGCAGCGGTGTATCGGGTTGGGTGATAACGTACTCCCGGTTTTGATCGTCGAAATACCCGTATTTCATGAAAAACGCCTCTGGACGGATGACGGCAGGAATTAGGTCCGGGGCTAGTATAACGATTTTCTACTAGCGTTCAAGAGGTTTCGGGTGTAGACATGTACGTGCTCGGGGCGGCGACCTGTTCCGCGGTGGAAGCAATGCGTGTTGACGTTCACACCCGGATGTGAGGCCAATCACAAGTCAAGTCCCAGGCAATATGAGACGCTCGCAGCACCCAACCGTGTCGGGAGCAAGAGGATGAGTCATTCAGGACGTGGTTCCTACAGTTTCATTTCAATTGTGCGAATCGGCATCTGTGTGCTGACGCTTGTCTCGCTCGTCGCGATGAATGACGCTGTCGCGGCTGACGGCAAGAGCGTCCAGATCAAGGTGGATCAGGTCGGATATCTTCCGGACAGTCCAAAGCTGGCGTTCGTCACTGCTCAGGCCAGCTCATTCGAAGTAAAAAATGCTGCGGACAACGAAACAGTGTTCAAAGGAGAACTGAGTCAGGCCAGCCAGGATGCCGACACTGGCGATTCTGTTCAGGTCGCGGACTTCTCCAAACTGAAGAAATCCGGTACTTACTATGTCGACGTGCCGGGCGTGGGTCGGAGCTGGACATTCGCGATCGGCCCAGATGTTTTCGCCCGAACTTACTATCTGGCGATGCGCGGATTTTATGGGCAACGATGCGGAACGGCGGTCGATCTAGGACCAGAGTTTCCGGGATATTCCCATCCTGCGTGCCATCTGAAAGGCGAGTTTCATGCGTCGTCGGGCAAACAGGGAGAACGCGATAATGTCGGCGGATGGCACGACGCGGGAGATTACGGCCGATATGTTGTGAACTCAGGCATTTCGACCGGGACCGTGCTCTGGACGTGGGAGATCTTCGGTCCCAGGGTGAAGAAGATCAACCTACACATCCCTGAGAGCGGCAATGGCACGCCGGACATCCTGAACGAAGCGCGCTGGAATCTTGAGTGGATGCTCAAGATGCAGGACGACGATGGCGGCGTCTGGCACAAGCAGACGAGCGAGCACTTCGCCGGATTTGTAATGCCGGAAGATGATCACCTGCCGAGCGAAGTGATTGGTACGGGAGCGCAGCCTTACAAGAGCACCTGTGCGACGGCCGATCTGGCGGCCGTGGCGGCGATTGCGGCGCGTGTCTATGCGCCTTTTGACAAGAAGTTCGCGGCACAGAATCTTGAAGCTGCGCGAAAAGCATGGCTGTGGGCTGAGAAATATCCGAACGTGACGTTCAGGAATCCGCCGGGAATCGCCACGGGCGAGTACGGCGACAGTTCCTGTTCCGATGAAAGATTGTGGGCGGCCGCAGAGCTTTGGAGAACCACCGGCGACAAAACCTACAACGATTATGTCGTGAAGCAATATCCGGATTTCCGCTCGACACTCGAAAAGCCGGCACCGGAAGGTTGGAGCGATGTGGCGGCGATGGGACTGTGGACCTACGCTCTGGGCAGCGCGCGCAAAGATGACGACGCCGCGGTCGTGGCAGACATTCGGAAGCGGACATCTCAGGCGGCGAAAGCGATTGTCGAGAGTACCGGGAAAAATCCTTACCGAGTCAGCCTGCGGACGAGCGACTACGTTTGGGGATCGAATGGCGTGGCGGCATCGTATGGAATGGAACTGCTGGTCGCGAACGTTTTGACGCCCGACCCAAGCTTTGTGAATACGGCGTTGGATGATCTGCACTATTTGCTGGGCCGCAATACATTTTCGCTTTCGTGGGTGACACAGGTGGGAGAAAATCCATATCGTCATCCACATCATCGTCCAAGCGCCGCCGACAAAAACGAGGAACCGTGGCCTGGATTATTGTCTGGTGGTCCGAATGCGGGGCGGCAGGACAACGTACTCCAAAGGCTGCCGGCAGGATTGCCGCCGGCGAAAGTCTATGCGGATGATACGGGCTCGTACGCGAGCAACGAGATTGCGATTAATTGGCAGGCCTCGCTCGTGTTTCTGCTGGCGGGGACGCTCCCTTAGTGCAATCAGAAGTCTGAGCGTCGAAGAGATGGAGTCATCCAGGAAGAAATTGTAGTCGTTCAGAAGACAGACCGGCCGTGCGGCGATTCTGCCGGCCGCCAAAGCTGAGGTGCACCGTGCATCTACACGTAATCGATATTGCCATCATCATTGCTTATCTGGTTGTGTCGGTACTGGTTGGGTATTGGGTGTCGCATCGCGCATCGCGCGACATCAAGGCCTATTTTTTGGGCGGCAATGTTCTGCCCTGGTACGTGCTTGGAATTTCCAACGCTTCTGGAATGTTCGATATCAGCGGCACCATGCTGCTGGTCTACTGGATGTATGTCTATGGGCTGAAAAGCGTGTGGATCCCATGGCTGTGGCCGACATTTAATCAGGTATTCCTGATGGTGTATCTCTCGACGTGGCTCAGACGATCGAACGTGATGACCGGCGCGGAGTGGATTCAGACGCGTTTTGGCAAAGGTCGCGGGGCGCAGCTGTCGCACATTATTGTGGTCATCTACGCGTTCATGAGCATCATTGGATTCTTCACGTATGGCTTCAAAGGGATTGGAAAGTTCGCGGCGACTTTCCTGCCCTGGCATTTCAGCGTGAATGAATATGCGCTGCTGCTGATTGCGATTACCGCGATCTACGTGATCAAGGGCGGCATGTTCAGCGTGGTGATCACCGAGATCCTGCAGTTCTGCATTCTGTCGGTGGCGTCGCTGGCGGTGGGAATCATTGCGATGATGCGGGTTGCTCCCGGCGCATTGCAGCGCTTCATTCCGGCCGGCTGGGATAACGTATTTTTCGGATGGCATCTCGGTCTGGACTGGTCGAAGCTGGTGCCGTCAGCCAACGCAAAGATCATGCAGGACGGCTATGGGCTGTTTGGATTTTTCGTCATGATGCTGCTGTTTAAGGGAATCCTGATCAGCGCGGCCGGGCCGGCGCCGAACTACGACATGCAGCGCGTGCTTTCCTGCAAGAATCCGCGCGAAGCTTCGATGATGAGCGCGTGGGTCAACGTAGTGCTGACCTTCCCACGATATTTTCTGGTCACGGGCCTGACGGTTCTGGCATTGGTGTTCTTCAGCGACCAGATCCGCGGCATGGGCACGAATATTGATTTCGAGCGCATTCTGCCTTCGACGCTGGCTTTGTTTGTTCCTGCCGGATTGCTCGGCATTTTGATCGCCGGGTTACTTGCTGCATATATGAGCAACTTCGCGGCGACGGTGAATGCAGCGCCGCCGTATTTTGTGAATGATATTTACAAGCGCTTCATTAATCCTGATGCGAGCCCGAAGACGTATGTCCGGCTGAGCTATCTGAGTTCTTTCGTGGTCGTTCTGCTGGGCGTGCTGATTGGGTGGTATGTCACGAGTGTGAACAACGTCGTGATATGGATCGTGACGGCGCTGTGGGGAGGCTACACGGCTTCGAACGTCCTGAAGTGGTATTGGTGGAGATTTAACGGATACGGCTATTTCTGGGGCATGGTCGCCGGAATGTCGTCGGCGCTCACGGTCCCGCCGCTCATCGCGAAGAGTACCGCGCTGCAAAACTTCGCGCATGCGCACTCGGTGAATCTGGATGTTTCGATCAGCTTTGTGATTGTATTTGTCTTCTCTCTGGTCGGCTGCTTCGCGGGCACGTGGCTGAGCGCGCCGGAGGACGAAGAAATTCTGAAGGACTTCTATCGGCGAGTGCGTCCATGGGGCTTCTGGGGGCCGATTCTGAGGAAAGTTCGGCAGGAAGATCCGTCATTCCAGCGGAACAGGGATTTCTACCGGGACATGTTCAACATCGCTGTGGGCATGGTGTGGCAGATTGCGTTGGTCGTGCTGCCGATGTACATCGTGACCTGGAAACTGCAGCGTGCGGCCATTACATTCGCTGTTGTAGCTATCACCTCCCTGATTCTGAAGTTCAGTTGGTACGATCACCTGAAGGATCTCGAGCACATCAACCAGGCCAGCAGTTCGGCGGAACCCGTGCGGGAACTGAACTCGGTCGCAAACTAACAGGATCCTCAGTTTCCGCCGCGCTACTACGGAGCTCATGTTTCACGTCTGCCTCTCTGGCGGACCCAGCGCAGCCCTGTTTAGAATCTGCGCTTGATAGATTGTTATCGAAGAAACATGAGTACCTTTCATGATTAATAAGAATCCCTTCGACTTCGACGATCCCCGGGTGTGTCAAATACACAGCCGGGCAGAAGGCCCGGCGGGCTCTCTGCCGCTGACGGCAGAGATGCTCAGAAACGAGCCTTCCGGAAACCTGTTTGGATGGACGCAGAACGCAGCCATGGGCTGGAAAGCGGCGGAACTCGGCGGGAAAGAATTCCTGATGCTCTCGACGCACGGAGGGATCCGCGACAAAGATGGAACACCGGTCGCGCTGGGATATCACACCGGGCACTGGGAAATCGGACTGCTGATGGAATCGGCAGCGCGCGTCTTCAAGGATGCCGGCTCGATTCCATTTGCCGCCACATGCAGCGATCCGTGCGATGGAAGATCGCAGGGCACAACAGCAATGTTCGACAGCCTTCCCTTCCGCAATGACGCAGCGACTGTGTTCCGCCGATTGATCCGCTCATTGCCGACTTGCAGCGGGGTGCTCGGAGTAGCGACATGCGACAAGGGACTTCCAGCCATGATGATGGCGCTGGCCGGCAGCCGTCATTTGGCCTGTGTTCTGGTTCCCGGAGGCGTGACTCTCTTACCGGTACAGGGCGAAGATGCTGGGCGAGTACAGACAATCGGCGCGCGATTTGCGCATGGGCTCATCTCGCTCGCGGAAGCGGCGGAGATCGGCTGCCGCGCCTGTGCGACTCCGGGCGGGGGTTGTCAGTTCTTAGGAACGGCGGCAACGTCGCAGGTTGTGGGCGAGGCCCTGGGTCTGTCGGTTGGACATTCCGCGCTGGCGCCTTCCGGACATCCGATCTGGATCGAGATGGCGCAGCGCTCGGCGCGGGCTTTGATGCAACTCGAATCCATCGGGATAAAAATCGGCGACATCTTGACCGATGCTGCGATTGAGAACGCGTTGGTCCTTCACGCGGCGTTTGGCGGATCGACCAACCTGATCGTGCATTTGCCCGCGATCGCGCATGCTGCGGGTCTCAAGCGGCCCACTGCAGCAGACTGGGCTCGTGTGAGTCGAAAGGTTCCTAGAATCGTCGACGTGCTGCCGAACGGGCCTCGCAATCATCCGACCGTGCAAGTGTTTCAGGCCGGAGGAGTGCCGGAAGTGATGCTGCATTTGCGGCGTTCGGGTTTGCTCAATACGAGCGTACTCACCGTCGATGGTATGACGCTGGCGGATCGATTGGACGCGTGGGAGGACTCCGAGAGGCGGCGATTGGTGCGCTCAAGTCTCGAACGCGAAGGAGTCGATCCCGATGATGTGATTTTGAGTCCGGATGAGGCGAAGCGCCGCGGAATGACCTCGACCGTCTGTTTC
>DATEJO010000242.1:0-11504 GCA_035277905.1 Candidatus Sulfotelmatobacter sp. | reverse complement strand
AATGGAGTTCAACAGAGGCGATTCCGGATCAAATCTGCAGTCTGAGATCAACATCACGCCGCTCGTCGACGTAGTGCTGGTGCTGCTGATCATTTTTATGGTCGTGGTTCCGCTGCTCATGCAGGGCTATGACGTGAACATCCCTAAGACCTCAACCAACGCGGCACCCGCGCAGTCACAGGAATCGCGGCTGGTCCTGATCATTTCACCCGCAGCTTGCCGCATTGGGTCCTCGACAGGTGAAGGACTTCCGGCGGACTGTAACGTGATGCTGGGAGATCAAAAGATTGCTGCGACTGAATTGCCGGCGCGGGTGGAACAGATCCTGGGCAACAGGCCCGCAGAGAAGCGCGTTCTGTTTCTGGCGGCCGACGACCGCATGAATTACGAGGGCGTTCTACGCATTCTCGATCTTGCGAAATCCAGCGTCGACGATTTGAAGGTCGAATTTATTACGGCCAATTGAGGTGGCTGCTTTGGTGACAACCATGGAATCCAGCAGGAGCATGTTCACAGAATCCGGGGCGCTGTCCCGGCGCAGCATGGTGGAGAGCCTTGTGCTCCATGCCATTCTGCTGGCCTTGCTGATGCTCCTTGCAGCGTCAGTGCTGGTTCGCAGCGGCGCGCCCCGCACGAAAAAAGAAATTGATCTCGTCTTCTACCGTCCATCGGCGGTTCCAGTCCCGGCGACCCCCGTCCCGCCTCCTCCGTCAAAGGCGGGAACTGGGGAACCGAGGCCGAAGCCCTCGGAAGCTGCAAAAGGACCTGGGAAACCTGAGCTCCCACCAGGTCCGGAAAAGGGTTTTTCCGCGGATGCAACACCGCCTAAGCCAGATGTGGGTAAGGCCGGCATTCTTGCATTCAAGGACCAGTTCGCGAGCCTGTCCCAGGATCAGGTCGCGCCGCGTCTCGGAACCAGTGCGCATTACGCTACCGCTGACGAAGTGGGCCAGGCCTCATCACACTCCGCGTTGACGACCAATACGCCGGGATCAAGTGGTGGCATCGACGCCGGCTCGCTGAGTCGCAGTGTGGGAGGTGGTGGAGGTAGGGGCGGTGGTGGTGGCGGCAACGGCGGAATGCCGGGCGTCAAGGTGGTCCGCGCGACCAGCTCGATCGCTTCGATCGGCGGCGGCGGTGACCGGCCCAAGGCACGCAGCGGGCTGGGGGCATCCCGCACCGACGAAGAAATACAGATTGTGTTCGATCGCTACAAATCGGCTTTCTACCGCGATTACAACCGGGCGCTGCGCAGCAATCCGACCTTGCAAGGCAAGATGGTGCTGCGCCTGACGATCGAGCCGGACGGATCCGTGTCAATGTGCCAGCTGCAATCGACTGACATGGATGCGCCGGATCTCGCCACGCAAGTGGTGAACCGCGTCAAGACGATCAATTTCGGCCCGAAGGATGGCGTGCAGGCCGTGACAATCGTGTACCCGATCGACTTCCTGCCGGCGACGTGATGCCGTCGGCCCAATGGAACAGAACGCATAGATGGCGTTTTAGAGAAGCTGCAAGTCTGATCAGTTTGACCCTCTGACCCTCGGAACGAGATTTTGACAAAGGCAAAACCATCGAAAGATGGCGACGCAAAGTCACCGGTCTAACGGGCCACAAGCCCCATGACGGCGGGACCGCCGAAATTCAGTCCACAGTGTGGCTGCCTCGGTCCCGAAACGAATTGGTGAGTGGAACGAGGGAGTAGATGACTTCTAGTAGCACAATTCATGTGAGTGCAGGCTACAGCAGGATCGCAACCCTGCTCGACAAGCTACGCTCCACTCTTCCCTTCCGCGTGCGACTTCGCGAGAAGAGCGTTTTACTCGTTTTCTGGATCGTCATTCTGATGATGGGAGCGACCTCTGCATTCGCCCAGACCCAGACGTGCGCTATTCTCACCGGCGGCGATGCCGGTCAGGGACGGGGCGTTAGCCCTACCTATCTCGGTAATCAAGACGGACGCGCCAATGAGGGCTGTACCATTTTGATCACCCTCAACGCTGACGGGTCAATCGCAACAACGTTCCCCAATCCTGCCCCTTCTTACGATAACGGCCTTGATGACAATTTGATTGGTGTCGTCAACAACACGAGTAAGACCATCACCGCCTTGCAGCTCACTAGCTCAACAATCGATATTTTCGGTCTCGAGGACGATGGAGTTTGTGGTCTCCCGGGATGGACTTTCAGCGCTGCTGGGCCGAACCCCAATTGCGCAATCGCGACGGACCCGCACGGTTATGGTCCCGCGGGAATTAACTTCACAATCTTTAACCCGTTCAGTGGGATCGTCAATTTCGGCAACGGTGGCATTGCACCGGGCGGTCACGCGTTTTTCAGCCTTGAAGGTGGTAACCTCACCAAGATCGTAGTGGTAGTTATTCCCGGATTGGCAATTACCAAGCAAGTCAGCGTAGTGGGTGGAGGCGCTGCGCTGCCGGGCGGGCAGCTTGACTACCTGGTGCACGTGACCAATCCCTCGAACAACCCCCCGAACTTCCAGGCAGACTCAGTCGTAATCACTGACGATCTCAGCAGCGCGGGTGTAGGTCGTCTCACGCTGGTGAACCCAGTGCCGACGATGAACGGCTTAACGGCCGGCGTCAGTGTAGTCGGGTCGGTAATAACAGCAAACTACTCCGCAGCCAACGGTCCGTTGCAGCCCGGCCAGTCCATCGACTTGCGCTTCCGGGCTCAGATTGCTGCGGCTGTTCCCGCCGGCACCACTCTCACGAACACTGGCGAGGTTACATGGAACACCCCAACAGAAACCGCTAGCGCCAGCGCTTCGGTCGTTATCGCGGGCGTGACCGCTCCCGGTGCCGGAACTTTGAACGGCACAGCCTGGCTCGATGCCAACTTCAACAAGGTACCTGATACTGACGAGCCGCGTCTGCAGGGATGGACGGTCACGCTGTTTCTTAATGGGGTCCAGTTGCAGTCCGTTCTCACGGATGCCAACGGCGTTTATCGCTTTAGTAACGTGGCGTCGACCGACGGGACTTCAAATCGGTACGAGCTGCGGTTCACCGCGCCCGGCGCGGGCCCGAATACCGCCAAGCTTGGCGTAGCCGACTCGGCCTTTACGAACGGTCTGCAGCGGATCACCAACATCGCCGTGCCCTCTGGCAGCAACGTCCAGAACCTGAATCTGCCGATCGCGCCGAATGGCGTCGTCTACAACTCGTCGACACGCGCGCCGATTCCCGGAGCCACGCTCACCATGCTGAGAGCCGGCACTCCTCTCCCGGCCAGTTGCTTTGACGATGCGGCCCAGCAGGGCCAGATTACCCAGGCGGGCGGCTATTACCGTTTCGACGTCAATTTCTCGGATCCCGCTTGCCCCGCCGGCAGCAGCTATCTCATCCAGGTGACCGCCCCACCGGGGATCTATTTGGCCGGTGAGTCGAAGCTCATTCCGGCGGCTTCCAATGCATCGACCGCGCCGTTTTCTGTGCCTACCTGTCCGGGTGGTGTTCAGGATGCGCTTCCGGCTGTCCCGTTTTGCGAAGCACAGGGTTCGGAGTTCGCGCCGGCATCTTCTGTGCCCCCAGGCATTGGCACTAAGTACTACCTGAATCTCACGCTGGATGGCACCAGCGTGCCTGGCTCCAACCAGATCTACAACAACCACATCCCGGTCGACCAGCAGGTCGCGGGGGCCTTCTCGATCACCAAGACGACGCCGTTGCTCAACGTCACTCGCGGGCAGCTGGTCCCGTACACCATCACGATCGGTAGTGTGTCAGGCGCGTCCGCGCAAGGTGTGCAGGTTGTGGATCGCTATCCGGCTGGCTTCCGCTACATCAAAGGATCCGCACGCCTGAATGGCGTGCCCACAGAGCCCACGGTGACCGCCGGCCAGCTCGTGTGGAACAACATCAGCTTCGATCCCGACGATCATCCCACGATCACGCTTTTGCTCGCAGTCGGCGCGGGTGTTGGCGAAGGCGAGTTCACCAATCGCGCGCAGGTCCTACAGGGGGGAACGGGCCAGCCCATGTCCGGTATTGCGACCGCAACGGTTCGGGTCGTGCCGGATCAGACGTTCGACTGCACAGACGTGTTTGGCAAGGTCTTCGACGACGTGAATCGAAATGGCCATCAGGATTCGGGCGAGAAGGGCCTGCCTGGCGTACGGGTGTTAACTGCACAAGGCCTGGCAGCAAAAACGGATGAGTACGGCCGGTTCCACATCACCTGCGCGCTCACCCCGAACGAGATCCGCGGCAGCAATTTTGAGCTGAAGCTCGACGACAGGTCACTTCCCAGCGGCTACCGGTTATCCACCGACCAGATACAGATCAAGCACGCCACGGCGGGCAAGGCCCTGAAATTTGATTTCGGTGCGTCAATTTACCGCGTGGTAGCCATTGATCTGTCGGATGCGGCGTTCGAGCCCGGTTCTACGGAAATCCGCATGCAGTGGAAGCCACGCCTTGGCGTGCTGCTCGCGGAACTGCGCAAAGCGCCGTCGATGCTGCGGCTGTCCTATGTCGCCGATACCGAGGATGAGGCCCTGGTGCAACGGCGCATGCAAGCGGTTAAGCGGCAATTGACCGACGCATGGGATTCGCAAAAAGACAGCTATGCTCTGACCATTGAGCCTGAGGTTTTCTGGCGTCGCGGCGCCCCGCCTAAGAAGTCTGACCTGCGCGTGCCGGAGAGTAGGTGAAACGTATGAGTAAACAACGCCATCTACTGCTGGCTGTCGGATTCCTGATAATGACGGCGCCCGTCTGCGTCGGCCAGGTCAACACGGCCAAGCCCGGCGAGCAGGCCGAGCGGCACCTGTCCAGCGACCAGACAATGAAGCAATGGTCGCTCCCCTCGAATCAGACTGATGACGTCAAGCGTATCAAGGTCTGCCGGGTTGAGACCGTCTGCAAAATGCGATTCAAAGAAGGCCAAACGCCGCGGACGCGCGTCAAGAATCTTGTCATGCCGCTGCGGTACGAGGACGAGACCGTTCCCATTTCCGATGCCTTCACCAAACAGGTCCGGCAGGCGCTCAACGACCTCCGCGACAAGCAGGGCGTAACGATCCGGTTCATCGGCTACACCGACGACGCGCCGTTAACCGGCCGCGATGAGAGCGTTTACGGAAATGCTCTTTCGTTGTCGAAGGCAAGGGCGCAGCGCGTCGCAATGGCCATGCAACGAACCCTGGGATTGCCTGCTTCGGCGATCGAAAGCGACGGTCGGGGGAGTTCCCACCCGATTGCCTCCAACGCAACCGTGCAGGGACGGGCGACCAATCGTCGCGTCGAAGTGGAATTCTGGTACGACGATCCTCTTCAGGATTTATCCGACCAGCCGCAACTGTGCCCTGACGATGTCGAGGAAACTGTCACCAAGGTTTACGATGCACCGTGGGGCAGCATCCCGAACATCGCGTTTGAGAACGGTCAGCTGATCATTCCGCCCGGCTACGCGGAGACTCTGCATCGCGCACTTACAGACATCGCGGATCGCCGCAACGCGCGGCTGCGGTTTATAGGCTACACCAAGAACGAGACACTCGACCGCCGCACCGCGTCCGTGTACACCGACGACATCGGTCTCTCCGCGGCGCGGGCTCGTCACGCCATGGACATCCTCATGAAAGATCCGCTGTTGGCGGGAGCCAAGTCCGAGCACGAGGGGCGCGGCTACGTCCAGTCCGACGACGTCGTAAACCTCGGCTTCATCCAAAGCCAGGAATCGTTCGTGCGCGTGCAGGCCGTGTACGACGAACAATTGCCGTCGGATAACTATGAGGGCGTGGATATTACTCGCCAGACCCAGGAACTGACTCCGAAGAGCCCATACGATCTGAATGTGATGCACATCACCGTCGACGGCAAGCCGATCGATGACCTGGACCGCAGCTCTTCTGACGTGCAGCGCTGTACTGACGTGGCGCTCGACAACGCCAATATTGGGTTCCAGATCGACAATCTCGAGTCACGCCGGCGGCTCGCCGTTGCGGCGGATCCAGTCGCTGTGGTCGTGAACCAACCCATCAGCGAAGCTGCTCTGCCCGTCGTGCATTTCCGCATGTACAGCAACTATGGTGGCTTCATCAAGCGTGCTGAAATCCGAATATTCGACCAGCAGTCATTGCAGTCCGCACCGCTCGTAGTCATTCCGGTCGATGACACAGGCCTTGCAGAATGGCAGCCGACGTCAGAGATTCTCGCCGGGCCGGCGCGCCAGCTCAAGTACCTGCTTCGCGCCTATGACCCGAAAGGCAATTTCGACGAAACGGATGCACGACCGCTGTGGCTCTACCATCAGGCATCGCCTGTAAACCTCGCGAAGGCAGATGCGCCTTCAACGCAGGCGCTGCTGGCCGCCTACGGCCAAAACGACCTGGCACGCCAGGGCATTACGCTCGGCAGCGGCACGGTGAAGGTACAGGGCAGCGGTATACCGGCGGGCCACACTGTTTGGGTAGCCGGCCGCCAGGTTCCGGTCGATCCAAAGGGCAACTTCGCTGCGGAGGAGATCCTTCCGAACGGCACGCATACCGTCGAAGTCGCGGTCCTCGACGACGCCGGGAATGGCTCGTTATATCTGCGCGATCTGGAGTTCAAGCGCCGGGACCTGTTCTTCTTCGGAGTTGCCGACTTGACCGTATCGAAGAACAGCGTGAGCGCGGCGGAAAAACTACAGCAGGGTGATAACGCTGCGCAGCCCGTCGATTCGTCGCTGGATGGCCAACTGGCGTTCTACTTGAACGGCAAGGTGAGTCAGAACTGGCATCTGACGGCCAGCGCGGATACCCGTGAAGGCCCGGTGAAAGACCTGTTCAGTAACTTCCTGGATAAGACACCCGATGAGTTATTCCGGCGCATCAATCCCGACTACAACTACCCATCGTTCGGCGACGACGGCACCGTAGACGAAACGGCGCCGACGCTGGGCAAGTTCTACGTCAAAGCAAGCCATGGCCAGGATTATGGGATGTGGGGCAATTTCAAGGTCGACTACGTGGCCAACGATCTGGCTCACGTCGACCGTGGCCTCTATGGAGCCGACGCGCACTTCGGCTCCGCACCCACCACCAGCTTCGGCGAGCGACGGCTCTCGGTGGACGGGTTCGCCGCCCAGCCGGGAACGTTGCCGGCCTATGAGGCATTTCTCGGGACGGGCGGGTCGATCTACTTCCTGCACCACCAGGATATTCTGACGGGCTCCGAAAACGTGAGTATTGAAGTCCGCGACAAGGTCTCGAACATCGTCACGGGTGTAGTTAACCTTCGGCCCAACGTAGACTACGACATCGACTACATACAAGGCCGGCTGCTGCTGTCCGAGCCGCTGTCGGCGACCGCCAGCGACAATCTGCTGGTGCGTACCAGCGGATTGAGCGGCGACCAGTCTTTTCTAGTGGTGCGTTATGAGTACACGCCAGGTCTCGACAACATTGACCAGGTCGCGGTCGGCGGTCAGGGCAGTTACTGGGTCAACAACTACGTGAAGCTCGGCTTGACGGCCAACTCCAACGACGGTGATACCGCCGGTAACCTTGGGGCCGCAGACCTGACCTTACGGAAAAGCGCCAATTCCTGGATCAAGGTGCAGGCAGGACGCACCACGGGTCTCCTCTCGCCTTCGCTGCAATCCACTGATGGCGGATTCAATTTCGCGGGCCTTGACGATCAGTCTTTCGCCAGCTCAAAAGCTGGCGCGTACCGAGCCGACCTGAGCGTCGGGCTCGGCGACTTCATTAAGGGGCACGATGGTCGTCTCCAGTTCTACGAGCAGCACCTCGACGCCGGTTACACCGCGCCGGGCCAGATGACGCTCAAGGACACCCAGCAATATGGGGGCGTGTTCAAAATGCCGGTGACGCCCCGCGTGAGCCTGATGTTCAAGGGCGATCAGAGAACCGAGGACCAGGGCCTGGCGACGCGGGCTGTGGAACTGGACATGGGCTATAAGCTGACCAACACATGGAGCTTCAGCGCGGGCGTGCGCGACGATATGCGTAAGGACAATTCGCCGATCGTTCCACTGACCCAGGAGCAGGGCGACCGCACAGATGCAGTCGCGCAGCTAAAGTTCAGTCCCAGCGACACCTGGAGCGCGTATATGTTCGGTCAGGACACAGTGGCGACAAGCGGCGGCCGTCCAGACAACAGTCGCGTCGGCCTGGGCGGTTCCTATCGCCTGACGAAACGCTTCAAAATCGATGGTGAGGCGTCCGACGGAGATCTCGGTCCCGGCGGAAAGATCGGCACCACCTTTCTCTATTCCGAGCGTACCAGTCTTTACCTGAACTATTCGCTGGAAAACGAGCGGACGGACAATGATGAGTTGGTCCACAGCGGCAGCTGGGGCAACCTGGTCTCCGGCGTAAAGACGCGGCTCTCTGACAGTTCCAGCATCTACGCCGAGGAGCGGTACCAGACTGCCTCGTCGCAGAGCGGCCTCACGCATGCCACCGGAATCAACCTGGTGACCAAAGAGCGCTGGAATTTCGGAGGCAGCGCGGAGTTCGGCAAACTGTTTGACTCCGAGACCGGCGCCGCCACCAATCGCAAGGCCGCGGGAATTCATATGGGTTATGGGCTGACCAAAATACAGTTCTCAAGCGCGGTCGAATTTCGCCGGGACGATGTGGAACAGCCCGACCTGAGTCATATCATACAGAGCGTGTTGCTGTTGCGAAACAATTTCAAATACCAACTGAGCCCCAGCTGGCGCATGCTCGGCAAACTGGATTACTCAATCAGTGATAGCACGCTCGGAGATTTTTTTGCCGGCGGCTATACCGAGGGGGTGGTCGGCTATGCATACCGGCCGGTGCGGAATGACCGGTTGAACGCTCTGATCAAGTACACCTACTTCTATAACGTTCCCACCACGGATCAATTGGGATTGCAGCAAACCGCCACGCAGTTCCTTCAGAAGAGTCACATCGCAGCGCTCGATGTTGATTACGACCTCACAGCCAACTGGTCCGTCGGCAGCAAGTACGCGTACCGGCTGGGAGAGGCCAGCCTGGATCGCGTGCAGCCGGTTTTCTTCAACGATACCGCGCAGCTCACCGTGTTGCGCCTGGACTTCAGGTTCCTCAAACAATGGGACAGCCTGGCCGAGGTGCGGCAGCTTGGCCTCCCGGATATCAATGAAAACCGTCGCGGCGTCCTGGCCGCGTTCTATCGTCGCATTACCAAGAACCTGAAGGCTGGCGTAGGCTACAACTTCACCGACTTCTCCGATGACCTGACCGACCTGAACTACAACCATAGAGGCGTATTCTTCAATATCATCGGGACCAAGTGACGTTTGCGTGGATATCTGTCGCGCAAAAAGGTGAGTCCAAGTCGTTTCAATGCCTGTCAGCGGTTATCACAAATTCACCCTCGGCATCCGGGATCAGGGTAGCGTTGCAAGCGCGGATAGCTTTCGTTTCACAGCTTGTTTGCCGATCAGTATCATGATCAGGCCTCCGGCAGTTGCAAGGACGCCAAACCATAATTCATCGTAAGGCGAGCGAAGCCTCAGTTCGCTATCTGCATCCGCAAGCGAGATGTTGTTGGGATTGCCCGCGTCGTAGTGGATTGTTGTAACAGACCCTGCCGGATGGCGTGCTATCCACCCACGCATGGTATCAACCGTAACCCGGGGAGGCGGGTACACTCGCTGCTCGCTGGAAGTGAATATTGAATCACCCACCCCCAGTGTTTGTTGGTACGGAGTTCCATCTACCGTATAACTAAATTGACACTTTAGATAAGAGGTTTTGCCCCAGACCTGTCGCCAGTGCGACGAGCCGGCATAGTGCCAATACCCTGAGAGAGAGCATTCGCGGACCTGCGCCGTCACTGCCGGCCAGAATCTTCTGTGAACATATGCACGGTAGCTGTGCCATGCGCCATCCAGCAAGAACAGGCTCCCACCAAATAACAAGATAGCTCCGAAGCCGGAAAGGAAACGGAAACCCCTGGAGATTGTTGCCATGAGTTCACATCATGACACAAGACGAGACATCGGATCGCGGGGTTAATGAAACTTTCCAGCTGGCGGTTATCGAGGTTAGTCCTCCAATGGCCACTTCGTGCTGCTTTATCTCATCGTGATTTTGCTTCCATATGCGGTCCTGTTTCCGCTCGAATGAGGTTCTCAAACGTTTCCAGCGGCTGCAGCCCATCAATTCTGGTCGCATTTAGAAAGAAGACAGGTGTTCCCTGCACCGCCCGCTGCCGGGCTTCAGCCACGTCTCGCTCAATGGCAGAGGCGTATGTATGGTTCGCCATGTCAGATTCGAAACGTTTTACATCCAGGCCGATTCTCTGCGCATAAGAAATCAAATCCTGTTTTGAAGCCTTGGCGGCATTGGCGACGATTAAATCATGCATTGGCCAGAATTTCCCCTGTGCATTCGCTGCCATAGCTGCTTCATGGAGCATCATCGAATTCGAATGGGATTCGAGAGGCCGGTTCTTGAAAATCAACCGGATCTTTCCGGGATGCGTATTCATGATCTGCTTCACCGTCAGCGTAGCCTTAACTGCAAGCTCGCTCTGCAGATCAGAGAACCAGACGAGTGCAATGGGAGCATTGGCAGGCCCAAAAATGAGTTCTTGTTGCACGGGAGGCGTGGCCTTTGCCAGTGAATGGAGCGCCGGGTTGGCAGACAATTCACTGTCAATGGCTGCTTTGAATCTATCCAGGGTCAGCGCGCCTGAGTATTCGTGTTCATTTATGTAAAATGTGGGAGTTCCATTGATGCGCAGTGCGCTACCTTCCTTCCGGTCTGCTTCGATCTGCTGTTTGATTCTTTCGCTTTCCAGGTCAGCGGTGAACTTCACCATGTCCAGGTTCAAACTGCGGGCTTTTTGCAGCAGGTCAGTTCTCTTCAGCGCCTTCTGATCGGCAAATATAAGATCGTGCATTTCCCAGAATTTCCCCTGCTCGCCCGCGGCAAGAAGCGCCTGATGCGCAAGAGGAGCATCCGTATGAAAACTCAAGGGGTAATTCTTGAAAACCCACTTAATTTGCGAGGGATACTGTTTCATCACCTCTTGCATCGTTGGTACTGCACGGGCGCAAAAAGGACATTCAAGGTCTGAGAACTCGACAATGGTGATGGGAGCGTCGGCCAGCCCCCGCGTTGGAGAATGGGAGAAATCAAGGCTCGAGACGGATGGTCCCGGATCTTCCTTGCCCAAAACGGGTTTCCCTTCCATCGCGTTCTCAAACTGTGTGACACTCTGGGCGCCCGACAATTTCTGCCCGTTGATGAAGAAAGTGGGTGTACCCTCGACTCCCAGCGCCCTGGCCATCGCCATGTCCTGCTCTACCGCAGACTTGTAATAGCCGCTCTTGAGTCGCTGCTCGAAACGAGGGATGTCGAGATGGATCTGGCGGGCGTACTCCAGCAGATACGGCATTTTCACCTGTCGCTGATGAGCGAATAGGAGATCATGCATTTCCCAGAATTTGCCTTGTTCTCCTGCAGCCAGGGCTGCCTCATGAGCGAGCATGGAATCGGGATGAATAACCAG
>DATEJO010000241.1:0-5273 GCA_035277905.1 Candidatus Sulfotelmatobacter sp. | reverse complement strand
ATATCCGAGCCGCCATCCAGTCATCGCGTAGGTCTTCGATAACGATCCGAGAATTACCATGCGTTCTTTGAATTCGCGCAACGAGCCGACCGAAAAATTCTTTCCCGTGTAATTCAGGTACACGTAACACTCATCCGACAGCACCCAGATGCCGCGCTCATGCGCCAGGCGGATGACCTCGGCCATATCTTCGGGCTTCATGACTGCGCCGGAGGGATTTGAAGGCGAATTAAGAATGATGGCCTTGGTCCGCGGAGTGATCAGACGCGCGACCATCTGCGCGGTCACGCGGAATCCCTGCGACTCGTCCGCGTCAAGCAGGACGCAGTTTCCGCCTGCATAGCGAATAATGTCTTTGAATGAAACCCAGTAGGGCACGGGCAGGATCACTTCGTCGCCGTGGTCGACGAGCACCTGGATCGCGTTGAACAGCGCGTGCTTGCCGCCGACGGAAGCGATGACTTCCTCGCGGCGGTAATCGGAATCGAAGTCGACGTTATGACGGTGCACGATGGCATCGCGAAGTTCAGCTGTACCGGCCACAGCGGTATACTTCGTGTAATTCCCCTGAATGGCCGCGATGCCTGCATCTTTAATGTGCTGCGGAGTCGAAAAGTGCGGCTCGCCCGCGCCGAAATCGACCACGTCGATTCCCTGCGAGCGCAGCTTGTCAGCCTCAGCCACCACCGCCATGGTGGCGGAGGGCTCAATGCGGTTGATTCGTTCCGTCAACTTCAATGCGTCCATGATTGCCGTCGTCATGCCTTCTTTTTCCTTCTCCTTGGGACTTCGATCACATTCGTTTCCTGCAGCTTGTAGGCGGGGTCGAGCTTCTCGCGCAACTTCTGCTCAACCACTTCCGGGACTAATCCCTTCACCGGGCCGCCGGCCTGCGCCACTTCGCGCACCAGGCGTGAACTCACATACGAGTATTTGTCTGCTGGCATCATGAACACGGTTTCGAGCGTCGGCTCGAGCTTGCGGTTCATCAACGCCATCTGGAACTCATACTCATAGTCGCTGAGGGCCCGGATTCCGCGCAGCACGCATGTCGCCTCAATCGACTTCGCGTATTCGACCATCAGTCCGTCGAAGGTGTCGATCCGCACGTTGCTCAGGTCGGCCGTCAAGTCCTTCAACATTTCCAGACGCTCCGAAACGCTGAACATCGGGACTTTTTCCGAGTTCCGCAGGATGGCCACCACGAGATCTTCAAAGAGCTTGCTCCCTCGTTGAATCAGGTCGAGATGCCCATTCGTCGGCGGATCGAACGACCCCGGATAAATAGCCGTGCCTTTATTCAATCTTCCTCACTTGGAACGACAGGGTTCAGCAAAGTGAACGACGGTAGAGCGATGAACAAGATTCTATGCGGGCAGCGGCTTCAATAGCAATTCTGGAATCGAGATGCTCTGTCGGGCCGTTTTCCGGCGTTTCGGCTCGGGCTTTGGGGGACTCGGGAGGGTTCACGTCTATAATTCCGTGCATGAGCCTCGCAGACCAGATCCAGAAAGATATTGTTACGGCCATGAAGGCCAAGGACGAAGCCCGCCTCTCCTGCCTTCGCATGATCAAGAGCGCGCTGCAACTGAAGACCGTGGAAAAGATGTCTCCGCTCGACGACAAGGAATCGCAGGCCGTCCTCAACACGCTGATCAAGCAGCGGAAGGACTCGGTCGAGCAATTCAGCAAGGGCGGGCGCCAGGAGATGGCCGACAAGGAAGCCGCCGAGATCACGGTGATCGAAGGCTATCTACCCAAGGCGGCCAGCGAAGCCGACATCGCCGCCGGAGTGAAGGCCGTCATCGCCGAGATGGGCGCGCCCACGATGAAAGAGATGGGCACGGTGATGAAGAATGCCATGGCCAGATTCAACACCGCCGGCATGCGCGTGGATGGGAAGGTCGTGAGCGAGATGGTGAAGAAGGAGTTGGCGGGGAAGTAAAGTCACTTCTCCCTTTGCATTTCCCGGTAGGCCTCGCTCTTCGACACGCCTCGTTCTTTGGCCACCTTCTTGAGCGCCGCCTTCTCGTCGATCTTTTCTTCGGCCACGATCTGTTCCACTCTCTGCTTCACGGACTGTCGCCAGACGGCCGGCATCTCGCGGTGCTGTTCTTCTGCCTTCCCGATCAGCAGCGTGATCTCTCCTTTGACCGCCTCGCGCTCCTTCAGGATCGCAAACACTTCGGAGGCCCGCCCCCGAAGGAACTCCTCGTGAATCTTCGTTACTTCGCGCGCGACCACGACGTGCCGCTCCGGGCCCAGCACTTCGACCACGTCTTCCAGCGCTTCCACGATGCGGTGCGGAGCTTCGTAGAACGCCTGCGTCCGCGGAGAATTCTTGGCGCTCTCGAGCAGTGTGCGACGCTCGCCGCGCTTCGCCGGGAGGAATCCGCTGAAGCGAAAGGAATCGGTCGGCAAGCCGCTTGCCACCAGCGCCGCCAGAAAGGCCGACGCTCCCGGCACGGGCACCACCGGCAGATGATGCCGAATCGCCAACGAAATCAGCCGATATCCAGGGTCGGAAATCCCCGGCATCCCGGCATCGGTGACCAGCGCGAGGCTCGCTCCTTCCTGCATCTGCTTTACCAGTTCTGCCGAGCGCGTCATTTCGTTGTGCTCGTGATAGCTGGTCGTCGGCGTCGAAATCGCGTAATGATTGAGCAATTTCTGCGTTTGGCGCGTATCCTCGCAGGCGATCAGGTCGACCTCCTTCAGCACGCGCAACGCCCGCAGCGTGATGTCCTCGAGGTTGCCGATCGGAGTGCCCACGAGATAGAGTGCGGGCCCGGTGGTTTTCACCTCGCTCATCGCCCGAAGTCTAACACTGCCAGTTGTGGTTGACCGGGAGCGAAAATTGACGCGACCGAACCCTCGCCCCTAAAATCAAGCGAGTTCCTCACGACCGTCTCAAACTCATGCCACTTTACGAATATCAGTGCAAGAAGTGCGGCCATCGCTTCGAAAAAATCCAGAAGTTTTCCGACAAGCCCATCAAGAAATGCCCCGAATGCGGCGGCGCGGTGGAGAAGACAATTTCGGCCCCGGCCGTGCAGTTCAAAGGCTCCGGCTGGTATGTGACCGACTACGCGAAGAAGGGATCCTCTGCCGGATCCTCGAGCGGCGACTCGGGATCGAAGGACAAGAAAGAAGAGAAGAAGCCGGAGTCGAAAGACAGCTCGACCAAAGAATCCAAGAAAGCCGACAAGAGCAAATAAGCACGGCTCGGCGGGACGCCGAGCCGCCAGGGTTTTAGTGTTCACTAGCAACTAGCCACTGATCCCTACTTCAATTCCCTCTCGAAGTGATCCACAATCATCGTGAACAGATGCACGCGCGCCTCTCTCCCGGCGATGCCGTGGGTCTTGTTCGGATAAATCATCAGCTCGAACTGCTTGCCAGCGTTGATGAGAGCATTGATCATCTGAACACTGTTCTGGAAGTGCACGTTGTCGTCGCTCGTCCCGTGCACCAGCAGCAGCGCGCCGTGCAGCTTGTCGGCTGACTTCATCGAATTGGACTGCTCGTATCCTGCCTTGTCTTCGCTGATCAGTCCCATGTAGCGCTCGGTGTAAATCGAGTCGTAGTTCGCTTGATACGTCACTGGAGCCACGGCCACGCCTGCGCGGAAGCGATCAGAGTGCGTCATGGCATAAAGCGTCATCGAGCCGCCATTGGACCATCCCCAGATCGCAACCCGATCTTTATCGAGCTGCGGATACTCGGCCAGCAGCTGATCCAGCGCCGCAATTTGATCTTTCAACTCGATCGCTCCGAACTCGTGCCGGATCGCTGTCTGAAATGCGCGATCGCGCCCGGGCGTTCCGCGGTTGTCGACTGAGAAAATCGCGAATCCCTTGCGCGCCAGAATCTCGTCAAAAGCACTGGGCATCCCCTTGGTGACCGTTTGTCCTGCCGGCCCGCCATAGATGTTAATAATGACCGGAATTTTGCCGCTGACCGTTCCGTCTGGAGGCAGCAGCAGCCGCCCATAAAGAGTCGTCGTCCCATCGGCGGCCTTGAATTCCAGATATTTCGGAGTGCGCAAGCCGTACTCAGCGATTTCATCCCGAGCCTTCCAGACCGGATAGCACGATCCGCCCACCGCGCACAGGGTCTCGACCGGCGACGTGTGCGGCCCCATAAACATGTGCGAATAGTGCTTGCCATCTTCGGCGAAGTTAGCGAAGTGCATTCCTTCTTCATCGGTGAGATCTTTGAAATCCGAACCATCCATCTTTACGGAATAAACATGCTCCTGCCGCGGATCATCTTTATTGGCCTGGAAAAATACCGTTCCCGCGGCCTCGTCGGCTCCATCGATGCCCTGCACTTCGAAGTCGCCTTTCGTCAGCTGCCGCTCCAGCTTGGCATCGGCTGCCATGGGATTGTTCTTGTCGAAGCTATAGAGATAAATCTGCATGGTGCCGTCGCGCCAGCTCGGCCACAGGAACTGGCTGCCCGACTTCAGGAAATGCACCTCGACGTGCTCGAAGTCGATCCATGCACCGGGAGTGGATTCGGTAAGAACAATCTTTCCCTTCCCTGACTTCGCGTCGATGAAATACAAGTCCATCTTGTCCTGCGTGCGGTTGAGCACCTCGGCCCACACGACTCCGTCCTTCACCCATCCGAAGCGCGGGATGTACGTGTTCTCGTCGCTGGGCAGCGAGAGCCAGCGAGTTTTGTTTTTTCCGGCGTCGACCACTCCCAGCTTCACCACCGGATTCGGATCGCCCACCTCGGGATACTTCTGCTGATCGACCGTCGGATGCTGCGGCATCCAGTCGGTGATGGGATAGGTCGGGACCTTGGTCTCGTCCATGCGCATGTAGACGATTTCTTTGCTGTTCGGCGACCAAAAGTAATTGCTGCGCACGCCCAACTCTTCGGCATAGACCCAGTCGATGTCGCCGTTCAGAAAGTTGTCGCCGCCGTCATCGGTAAGCTGCTTTTCGTCGGTGCCGCTGATCGGCCGGACGAACAGATTGTGCTTGCGCAGGTACGCCACGTGATTGCCGTCGGGCGAGAACTTCGGATCGCCGCTCGGATCAGGCGCCGAAGTGAATTGCACCGCCGTCTGCGTACCGAGATCGTAGAGCCACAACTGTCCGTTGGAGTCGAACAGCAGATGCTTCGAATCCGGCGCCCAGAGGTACGCCGCGACGTGGTAGCGCGTCAGCCGCTCTTTTTCCCGCTCATTCTTGACCTTGTTCACGTCGGGATCGAGCGAAGCCAGCTTTGACGCGCTGACCAGGACTTTCTTCTCGCCC